>JAISWN010000189.1 GCA_031271075.1 Treponema sp. | reverse complement strand
TATCATAAAACTCTTTCGGCCCTATGTCAAATATCTGACTCCCTGTTTTTCCAAATTTTTCTGCACATTTTTTATATTTACCTGTGAAACAGGAACCTGGTCATGTATGGATACCGCCGCGGCTACCCCTGCGCCCTGACCGGTTGCGACACAGCAGGCCATGTTTCGGAAAGAGACATGGGCTATCCGGTCACCGCTAATTGCCCTGCCGGCCACCAGGAGATTGTCAATTTTTTTCGGCAGAATACAGCCATAGGGGATCTGGTAATAACGCCCGGTGGTCGGTTTGATAAGATACCCAGCCCCATCGATAAATTCCGGAAATATAGCAATGGCATCGTGAAAGCGGGCTTCTTCCATAACATCTTTTTGACTTAAGCAATAATGTCCTTCTATTCTCCGGGACTCCCTCGTTCCCAGGGTCATACCAAAATTACGCAGCCTGGCCTTTTCAAATCCGGGGACTTTTTTGCGCAGCACCTCTATGCAGTACAGCGCATTTCTCCGCCCCGTAATTTCTGCCCTGGTCAGATCCTCCACGTTAGTGCAGTCGATATTGCTGATAAATACCACATTCAACTGGGTTACATCCCCATTATCGGTGACGCTGCTCCAGGTGCCCCCCAGACTGACATTTTCATCCTTCGGTATAAGTCCGTCCCGGACGGCCTCCACAAAGGGTTTTTCAAAATAGGGACTAAACAAATCATCTTCCTTACCGGTGGTAGTAATTGACCAATACCCACCCCAATCCTTATAGGTCGGCTTCAACTCATTCCTAACATATTCCCGGAAACGTCTGGTATCCACACCCCTGCAGTGAAACATGGTGGTAACACTCATGAGCTGGTCCTTCGGCGCCATAGTAAAAGGCGCTCCCGCCAGCGCCGCAATGTCCGCATCCCCGGTACAATCGACGACCCGCTTTGCCAGGATGGCAAAACGTCCGGATTTACTTTCCGCAATGATCCCTTTGAGAATTCCCCCCTCAACGATTGTGCCAACCGCCACACTATGCAGCAGGGGCCGTATCCCCGCTTCTAGAACCATACAATCGGCTACATGCTTAAACATCTCCGCATCCAAAGCCTGGCTTTCGGACTGACATTCAGGATTGGGCCCGGCAAGTTCAACAAATTTATTTTCAAATTCCGGAACCAGGCCGCCGGCTTCAATGGTTTTTTCATGCCGGTACCAGGCAAAGCCCTCAACTCCAACCTGGGTAATAACGCCGCCGAAACAGCCATAACGTTCCATCAACAATGTTTCTGCGCCCGCGCGGGATGCGGCTATAGCCGCCGCCAGGCCCGAAGGACCTCCGCCGACGACCAGCACATCCGTTTCGGCAAAGACCGGGATATCCCGTCCGGTTTCATGTATTTGTTTCAAAGTTCTGCTCCCTTAATTTCTGCCCTACCCACAAGTTTTCGGGCATCTCGGATGAAATTCCAGACCATAATGAACAGAATGAACAGTATAGGAATGGAACCCAAAATGGAACAAAGTTTTACCACATTCAGGCCGCCGACAATAATCAGCACAATGGGCCAAATAATAAGGGCTACAGTCCACAAAATCCGGTTTCGCTTACTGGGATCTTCATTACCGGTAATGTTGACGGTAGAAATTGACGCCATAATATATGCCGATGAGTCACAGGTGGTTGCAAGAAATATAAAAGCAACTACCATAAATACAAAGACGACAAGCCGGGGGAATGGCAGATTAGTGAGCAAACTCAGGATAGCAACATAATCCCCTTCATTACGCAGTATACTGACGATGTCCAAATCCCCTGCAAGCTGAAAATGCAGCCCGTAGCCGCCGAGGATCGCCAGAAAAATCCAGCACCCCAAACTTCCCATCAAAGTACCCCCCAAAGCTACCTGCCGGATAGTTCGTCCCCGGGATATTTTTGCGATAAAGAGTCCCATCACAGGTACATAGGAAAGCCACCAGGCCCAATAGAAGATAGTCCAGATTTGAGGGAATCCGCTTCTCCCTACCGGGTCCGTATAGAAACTCATATATAGGTAATTCTGAAACATCAGCCCCAAACTGTTCACAAGATTGTTTCCAATAAATTGACCGGCCCCAGAGATAAAAACATAAAGGATAAAACCCAGGGCTATTATTGTATTGATATTACTCAGAACTTTGATACCCCGGTCAATACCGGAGACGGCACTGGCGCCGAAAAGACATGCCCAGAAAATAGAAATAATAATGTTGGTCTTGACCCCAGGATCTATCCCAAAAAGAAAATGCAGCCCCTGGGCGATCAGCGGTGTACCAAGCGCAATGCTTACCGCTACCCCGGCGCTAAGACCGATGATGACAAAAATATCTACTATTTTTCCGAGAGTTTCCCTGCCATTCTCCCGGGTAAACCCACAGGAAACACTGATCCGAAGATTAGGTATTTTCTTTACAAAATAATAAAAGGCGATAATAACCGCCGCCACCGAATAGGTTGCCCATCCGCTGATGCCCCAGTGAAACATGGTATAAGCTACAGATATTTCCGCAGCCTCCTGCGAAAGGGGCAGGAGGTTAAAAGGCGGGTCCGCAAGATAATACACCCATTCAATCAGTCCCCAGTATAGGATACTGGATCCGATACAGGCGCAAAAAAGCATACTTATCCAACTAAAGGTTGAATACTGCGGCTTTTCCGCGCCTAACCGGATGGAACCTATCTTTGAACATGAAATATAACACAGTACCAACAACAGCCCAAATATATATAGATGGTATAGACCGCCGAAGGTATCGGTTATAGTTTCAAATATTTTATTCAAAATGGTACTGTTCTGTATATTCAGGACAATAAAGGACATGCATATACAGAACAAAATACCCAAACTAGGAAAAGCGATAGACCAATCTATAGGATGTTTTTTGCCGTTCTTCACCATAGAGCTTTACTCTTCTGCTTCACTCTTGCCGTAAATCTTTTCGGCGGAAGTTCTCCTGATCGGTATTCCCTCGGGGAAATCACGTTTCAGTTGTCTGAAAAAGGCAAGGATCATCACCACCATGGCAATACAAATGGGAAACCCGGTGATAATGGATACGGTTTGCAGCGGCGCAAGGGCCTTAGGGTTGAGTAAGTACAGGCCAAGGGATACTACCCCCGCCAGAATCAGCCAGAATGCCACATTCCAGTTCTGCGGGTCCTCACCACCCTTAAGCTTCCTCTCCGCCGATGCGGCAAGGGAATATCCCACCGCCACATGGCCGGTTATATAGGAAAGGAGACAGATAACGGTAAAGAGGAGTACCATAAAATATCCCCCCGGAGCGCTGTTCAACATATCAATTACCACACCGCCTCTGCCCTTTTCAGCAAGCGATTTGGATAGATCAACTATATTCTTAAGCTGTAGATTCATACCAAAACCAGGAAGCACCATGTAGAAGATCATACAGCCCAGGGAACCGGCGGTAAGACCGCCGGCTACAAGCTGCCTGATAGTACGTCCCTTGGAAATTTTGGCAATAAACAGGCCGAAAGGAAGCGCGTATACCGCCCACCATGACATATAGAATACCGGCCAGGCCTGCGGAAAACCGCCATTTCCTATGGGGTCGGTATTGAGGCTCATATAGAAAAAGTTTTGGATCATAAGCCCCAACCCATCGGTGGATTGATTCAGGATAAACCATGTCGGTCCGAAAAGGACCAAAAGGGTAATAAGAAGGACAAACCCCCATATATTGATGTTGCTTAACTTCGACACACCTTTTTTCAAACCAAACACAATGGTGATAAGCGGTATAAAGGTCCACAAGGCAAGAACCAGAATATCAAGACCCGTATTAGAACCGGAAAGACCGATGATATGGGCAAGCCCGCTGGCGATGGGGGCCGTACCAAGCGCAAGGGAAGTAAGAACGCCGCCAAGCAGCCCGAAGATGTAAAGGAAATTAAGCGTATGTCCTGCGAGACCGTCTGAACGGTTACCCAGCAGCGGACGGGCATAATCGCTCATTTTCATATTGCTCTTTTTCTTGACGAAAAAGAAATAAGCGATAGGAACCGCTACGGAAATATAGAAAGCCCATGCCGAAGGTCCCCAATGGAACATCCCATAGGCCGAAGCCCAGCGGTATGCATCAACACTCCCTGGTTCCAGGCCAAAGGGAGGAGCATCGACAATCCATATCCACTCAATTGACCCCAGGTACAGGAGACTGCCCCCGGTACCGGAAGTAAGGATCATACCGAGCCAGGTGAAGGTGGAAAAATCGGGCTTTTCATCTTTACCACCCAGGACGATATTCCCCATAGGGGAAAAGGCATAAAATAGGCAGGTAAAAAGCATTACTACGGTAAAGACCAGAAAAAACCAGCCCAATTCGTGGGTAGTAAAGGCATGAATAACATTCAGTACCTCATTACTTTTTTCCGGAAAAATAAAGAAAAATACACCAAATACCAATGTGACTGCGGTCGCGGGGATAAAGACGGCTTTATCTATCCGCCTTTTTTCCAGGATTTGTCCAGAATCACTCATACAATTCCTCCTACAAAATCCAATTTTAATTCTAAGAATTGATAAATTATAAATCCCCTATTCCAACCTGTCAACAAAAATATTTACTTTTTTTAAAATTTCGTATATAATTCCAAATATTAGAATTATAAAGGACCGGAATTGCCATGGACCAAAAAAAGACAAGCGAAGGGGTCAAAAAGAACCATTCTCTACGGAAGGCTTTGCAGATTCTGGAAGGGATGATCAGGATAAAAACTCCCGTCCGGCTCTTTTTCTTCCTGACGCTTAAAAGCTGTAGGTCAAGGCGGTCCGGACAAAGCCCATTTCCCGGTACTGGGAAAACTCTCCCCCCCTCTTTCCCCCAAACACCCCGCCTGAAATTTCCGTGGAAAGATCTCCCGCGGTATAAGTCAGGGAGGGGATGTAGTAAATATCCATGGCCTCAATATTCCAGATGTGGGTAAATTTCAGCTCCAGTTTGTCCCGCAGAAACTTCCGGGAAATTTGGGCGGTAAAGGTCGTGGCGGTACTTGCCATACCCGCCTCGGTATCCAGGGCGGGGTTGCCGTTTACCTGGCCGTCCATCAGCCGTATTGATTCGTTCACCTGAAGGTTCAGGGTAAAGCCCAAGAGATCCCGGTCAAAGCCGAAAGACCAGGCCAGGGAAGGGTTGTACACCTCCCCGTCGTCACCCCCAAGATCTTCGGTGATATGGGCGGCGAATTCGGCGCGGACGTTAAAACCGGCAAGAACCTGGGCGTAATCAAGCCCCGCCTGGTGGTAGCGGTTGTACGCCGTATGCAGCCCAAGCTCCCCGGCGGCGGCCGTGATACGGTCACTATCGAGCGGAGACTCCGCGGCGGCTTTCAGCAGCTTCCCCGCGCCGCCGATGGTGAAGGCGGGACGGAAGAGATTCCCGTAGTAATACTGGGCCCCCAGATCGGCGCCCCCAAGAAGGGTGGTAAACCGGAGCCCTGCCTGGGCGTACTCAAGGCCCCCCGTGGCGGGAAGCTCAATCGACATGCCCGCCGCTTTCCCCATAATTCCCGCGAGGGGCACTGCCATTTGCGGCGGCAGCCCCCCCAAAGCGCCGCCAAGCCCCGTGAGCATATCGTTCCGCCGATCCACCCCAATCACCCGGGGGTACCAGCGGCCCGTTTCCTCAAGTTCGTAACGGTGGCCCTGGAAAGCGGGCATAAAAACCGCCTCCAGTTTCGAGAAGGCCCGGGGCGTCCAGGAAACGTGGAGCATGGGACGGGCGATCTTACGGTCCAGGGTATCGGTGATACGGGTCAGATCCGAGTAGTCCAGGGGGTTGGTAACGTCCAGGGGGCCCAGGCTGTCCGCCCTGCCCCAGGTAAGCTTCCTGAAACCCGCCTCCACTGTCACCGGGCTGAAAGCGGGGCCAAAGAAGGCCCGGAGGTACGCCTCGTCGATAAGGCGGGGGGTATTGTAGAGCAGGTCGTTGGAAGACCGGGAACCGATGTCCCATAAACTCGCGGCGGAAAGCCTGAAATTCAGCGCCGCCTCGGCGTTGGACGCGGAAGCGCCGAAATTCAAATCCCCCCTGAACAGCTTGCCCAGATCCGAAGCCTTCGCCGTCTCCGGGGAACTGAAATCGTTCGGGTAGAGTTCAAAGGCCGCGGATACTTTCCCGCTTATATGTACCGCTGGCGGCGGGGCCGATCCCGCTTGGGAAGCCTCCGAAGACTCCTCCCCTTCCTCCCCAAAGCCGAAGCCAAAATCCTGGGCCCCCAGCGGGAAACAGAGGAACAAGGCGAAAGCCAGGAAGGACGCAAGCCGGCGTATCCCGGGGCGGCTCATCTTGCCCTGCCCGTTTCAAGGTAAGTGGTGGTAAATACGGTTTCCGGAATGGGATCGTCGTACTTCACGATATCCGATCTCAGATCCGTGGAAGTGCCCGCCGCGAGGGTGCTCATCCGGGTCAAGTGGGCGGTAAGCCGGCCCTGCACATCCTTAAAGTCCATGCTCTCCAGGGTTTTTACGTGGGTGGAACGTTTGTCGTAAAGCTCCACCCGGTAGTTTACCCTGGTTTCCCTGTCTATCCACTGGATCATCCTGGAATACTGGTAGGAACTGTCCTTTGGCACGGACTCGATGACGTAGCAGGAACGGCCGTTCAAATTCTCCTCCCGCAGCAGCTTGTGATTGTCCAGATCCGCATTGCGGTTTGCCGATGAAATATCGTCGTAGGAAAAGTCGGTGCCCATAAAGCTGCCGGAACCTTCCGATGCGGCAATCCGCCGCACCCTTCCCAGGCTGGGGAGGAATATCCAGCGGTCGTCTTCCTTTCCGGAGTTTTCCATGGTAAGGAAACGGGTTCCCTTTACCGAGGCGGGGTCCTGAAACACAATAACGCTTCGCTTATTACCCCTGGCGTCATCCTTTGAATACTGATCCATAACCCGCCTGGTTTCGGAGCCGTCCTTTGCCTTGATGATCATGGTAGACCGGGTAGATGTAGTGTTACTTTCTATCCGGTCCCGGGAAGCGTGGATAATGGATCCGGCGTCTTGGGACATTGCCCCCGCAACGGACAGAAGCAAAGCCGCGATGGTACAGAAAATCTTTTTCATAAACAACCTCTTTAATTAGTAGAGTTGTTCGGAAACTTCAGCTTCCGAACAAATTCCGCTGAAAACAGCAAAATGCAGGGCTCATCTCTCGATAAATTTTGGTTTCAGCACCGTAAGCAGTACCGGAACAACCGTAAGGCTCACGAGGCCGCTTGTTCCCATGGTAAGGGCGATAAGGAGGCCCAGATCCTTGAGAATAATGAATTCCGAAAGGAGCAGAACGGCGAAGCCTGAGCCTACGGAAATAGCGTTAATAACGATGGCGAAGCCGGTGGTAACAAATACGCGCCGCAGAAAGTTTCCCTCCCCCCCGTGGAGACGCCATTCGGTCTTGTAGGTTTCCACGAAGTGGATGGTATAATCAATGCCTATCCCGATGGAAAGGCTTGCCACCATGGAAGTTCCGATGTTCAGTTTTATTCCCCAATAACCCATAAGCCCGAAGTTGATAAGTATCGAAATGGAGAGGGAGATAACGCCGATTAATCCCCCCAGAACGGAGCGGTTCGCCAGGGAGATAATGACAAAAACTACCAGCAGGGATATTACCACCGAGCTAAGCTGGGACTGAACCACCAGTTTGTTGAGGGAGGCCTCCACCATGGCGCTGCCCCCCACCAGGGTCTTTACATTTTTTGGGAAGTGTCTTTCTATGTAGCGCCGTATTGACGATACCGCCCTGCCCGTATCCTCGTCTCCGGTGGTTCGGAGCTGGACGGCCATCTTGATAGCCCTGGGCTCCAGGGGATCGTCGGAGTAGGAATCAATGGCTCCCGACAGGAGGATCAGGTAGTTCGAGACAATCCCCTGCAGCTCTTCCGCCCTGGTCTTGCCGTAGCGGCCGGGATCGGCGGGTATCTCGTAGTAGGATGCCCCCTGGTAATTGACAAGCCTTTTCAGGGTTCCAATCCAATCGTCTATCCCCTGCCCCTCGGCCAGGGCGCGGTTAAAGAGATCCAAAAGTTCGCCCATGGTATAGGTTTTTTCCAGTTCCCCGGCCACTGTCCCGCCGTTTCCGGAAGATGAAGGCCCGGTCGTTCCGCCGTCATCCTCAAAACCGAAACCGCCCAAGCCGGACTCATCGCCGCCGAAATCGCCGAACCCGAACCCGCTGTCGTCAGCAACTCCGCCGGCCGCCGGGCTTAACCCCGAGGGGCTCTGATCAACGTTGAACACCTGGTTTATCCGCTTGACCAGGTCGGTAAAACCCATTACCTTGCCGGTTTCCGCCACCTGCTTTTCCAGAAAAACCCCCAGGCCGTCCATGGCGCTTAAACTGTCGGGATGCAGCAGAATCTCCGGGCTTTCCGCCTCCACGACCACGTTTAGCACCTTTGAGCCGCCGAATTTTTCCCGGATAAAGCGGTCGGAACGGGAAATATCCGTAGTTGGCTTGAAATACTCCACAAACACGTTGTCTATCTTTACTTTGGATGTTCCCCAGGCCGCCAGAATCAGCGCCAGGGCGCTTAGGCCCAGGACAAAACGCCTCTTCCGGGCCGCGGAAACAAAAAAACCGGCCAGAAGCTGCTCCGGGGATTTTTCGGGCCGGCCCGCCGGCGGGGAATGCCGGGAAGCCCCGGCCGGATCTTCCCCTTTCCTTAGTCCAAAAACCGGCATGGGTCTCGGTCCCCGGAGGATCAGCAGGGAAGGGATCAGGGTTACCGCCACCAGGAAGGAAGCGAGGACCCCGAAAGACGCGAAAATTCCCCATTCCCGGATGGGCAGTACCCGGGTAAAGCAGAAGGAAAAGAAGCCCGCAAAGGTGGTGATGAAGGCGAGGGAAACCGGTTTCCGTATCCGCCTGAGGAGGGAGAAAACCAGGGCCCGGTGTTCCCCGGCGCTCAGAATCCCCAATTTACCCCGGTCGTCAAGGTAATGGGTCAGCACGTGGATACCGTAGGCGCTTCCCACCGCCACAAGGATAACCGGCAGTACCGTCGAAAGAACCGAGAGCTTAACCCCGAACAGAGGCATGGCCCCCATGGCCCAGATAACGGCCACCGCCACCGTAAGCATGGGCAGAACCACCGCGGCAAGGCGGCGGAAGGACAGAAAAAGCACCGTAAGCACCACCAGAACCACCAGGGGAATCAGCACTGCCAGATCTTTCCGCATAGACTCGCTGATGGTGACGCTGATCACCGGGATACCGGTAACGTAAACCCGCGCCTCGTCCCGGAACATCTCCCTGGCAATGTCCCGAACCTGCATGTACTCCTCAATGAACTCCGGCTTTCCCGCGTCTTCCGAATCTATCTCCAGGGGAACCAGTATCTGGGTGGCCGAAAAATCCGCCGAGTAAAGGGCGTTGCGGTACAGATCCCAGGAGAGGAGCCGTTCCTTTAGCTTCGCAATGTCCTGCGGGGAACCGGAAAAATCTTCCCCCACCAGCTTTTCTACAACAATCGTATCCCCTTCACCGGCGATGTAATCCGAATCCATTATCGAATTTACATCCCCCACAATTTCGATATCCTCAATACGGTTAACGTAACTGCGTATCAGCTCCAGGAAACCGGGATCGAATATAGTCCCCTGATCGCGCTCAAGGCCCACCAGGATAAACAGGGAACTGCCGAAAGTATCGTCGATATACTTGGAGGTAAGGCGGGCTTCGTCGTTTTCCGGCACAAAGCGGATATTGTTGTTGTCCAGCTCCGCCCGGAGAAGGGCCAGGGCAAAAAACACCGTAAGGAATCCGATGACCAGCACGATAAGCAGAGGATGGGCAAAGAATTTTTCCATCCAGCCTTCAGTTTTTCCGTTTTTTGACCACTGTTTGCTCGAATGTTTGTTCATGAAGCTTTCCTGGATACAATCTTAGCCGGAAAAGGCGGGAAATTCCACCCCCGCTTCCGGAAGCCCCTGCCCAAACCCGTGGACAGGGCCTGTGCCTCCGTTCCGGCTTCGACGGCCCTTTCAGGGCCGCCACGCTTGCGCTCCGGGACGGAGCCTGATTTTTATACGGAACTCAGGGACCGGATACCCGAAAACCCAAATTGCCGTTCTGAGC
>JAISWN010000055.1 GCA_031271075.1 Treponema sp. | reverse complement strand
GCCCGTAAAGACAGGGGGGTGACCCTCATTGACCGGCCCCTGGACATCGGCGACGTGGAGAATCCGCCGACTCCCAAATTCAACGTGGAGCCGGGAAGGGCGACGCTGCTTTCCCTGGTTGCCGTAGTCGGTGAACAGTACCGGCTTATCGCTTCCCAGGGGACTATTCTGGATACCGATGAATTGAAAGACGTGCCCATGAATCACGCTTTCTTCAAGCCCGATTCGGGGATTCGCGCGGCTATGGATGGATGGCTCAAGTACGGCGGAACCCATCACGAGGTGTTGTTCCTGGGCGACGTGAGGAGCCGGTTTCAGGCCCTCTGCCGGATCTTAGAGATAGAATACCTGGAAGTTTAAGCTTTGTTGTTTGTACAGTGGAGCTGTTTGGAAATTTCGGTTTCTGAACAGCTCCATTAAAGACCCGGTAAAAAGGAGGCGGCGCCATGAAAATAAGCGGAATCGATCACATCACCATTAATTGTACCGACACGGAAAAGGCTTTTGCCTTTTATGAAAACATTTTGGAACTCAGAAAACTGGAAACGGCGGATTTGGGGGATCATGTCCTGTACTACTATGCCCTGCCCGGCATAAAGCTGGAGCTTATCGGCTACAAAACCCCCCGGAAGGAATGGAAAACCGGCAACACCGATACGGGAATTTACCGCCACATGGCCCTGGTGACTGACGATCTTGAGGGATTATACGGACGCTGCAAACAGGCGGGGGTCAGGATAAATCTGGAGCCGAAGTATATCCCGGAGATACAAAAGAAGGTGATGCTCATAGTGGATCCCAACGGCGTGGAGATTGAGATAATACAGGGCTAGAAGCCTATGGAGGAATTATAATGGAAAAAGCAAGGGTCATACTGGACAAGGATTTTGTTATCGCGGCTGTTGACGAAAAGGTGTTTGGCTCTTTTGTCGAGCCCCTGGGCCGCTGCATTTATCACGGCATCTATGAACCGGGGCATCCCAGGGCGGACGTACATGGTTTCCGCAGGGATGTCCTCGAGGCGGTTAAGCCCCTCAACCTTACCTTGAACCGCTTTCCCGGAGGGAATTACACCTCCACCTACCGATGGGAGGACAGCATCGGCCCCAAAGAACAGCGTCCCCGGCGGGCCGAGGTTGCCTGGTATTGCATAGAGACCAATGAATTCGGCATCAACGAATTTGTTGACTGGTCGAAACTCAACGGTTCCGGGATTATGATGACCGTGAACCTCTGCACCAGAGGGGTGCTGGACGCCATGTATGCCCTTGAATACTGCAATTTCCCGAAGGGCACTTACTGGTCGGATCTGCGGATCGCCCACGGTTACCCCGAACCCCACGGAATAAAATACTGGTGCCTCACCAACGAAATCGACGGTCCCTGGCAGGTGGGACACACCACGGGAACCGCCTATGGAATGCTGGCCAGGGAGGCTTCCCGGGGCATGAAGCGGGTGGATAAATCGATTAAAACCGTATTGGCGGGATCCTCCAATCCGGGGATGCCCACCTATCCTTCCTTTGACGCCGCGGCGCTGGAAGAATCCTATGAAGATATTGATTATCTTTCCGTCCATCACTATTTAAGCAACGCCAAAAAGAATACCCCCAATTACCTTGCCAAGACGCTTTCCACGGATCAGTTCTTTAAGGATACCGTTTCCACCATTGATTACGTCAAGGCAAAGCTGCGGAGCAGGCATAGGGTCAACATATCCTTTGACGAGTTTAATACCTGGCACGGGGTTTCCGCATCCGATGAACAGCGGCACGAGGAAGAGAAGGTCTGGGCGGTCGCCCCCGCCCTGCTTGAGGATACCTACACCCAGGAAGATACGGTGGCCCTGGGCGGCATGCTGATCACCATACTCCGCCACGCGGACCGGGTTGAGATCGCCTGCATGTCGGAGCTGGTGAACTGCATTTCCCATATCCGGACTTCCGACAAGGGCGTATGGGTGCTGCCCCCCTATTATGCATATCTTCACTTTTCCCGGTACGGGCGGGGAACAAGCCTGGCGGCGCGGATAGATTCGCCGCAATACGATACCACCGATTATACCGGCGTTCCCTATCTGGACGCCGCGGCGGTACTGGCGGACAACGGGGACCTAAACATCTTCGCCATTAACCGCAGCCTTGAGGAAAGCCTGCCCCTGGAACTGAAACTGCGGGGCTTTTCAAAATACCGGGTGGAAGAACACATTGTCGTGGAAAGCGCCGATCCCAAAGACACCAACACGGAGCAGGAGCCGGAAAAGGTAAAGCCCCACAGCCGGGGCGGCGCCGCGCTTGATGACGAAATTGTATCCGCCTCGCTGCCCAGGCTGTCGTGGAATGTGATACGCCTGAAAAAAATCTGATGCCGGGAGGGTAATGTGAAAGCGGTCAGGCTGTATAAACCGGGCGATCTGAGGACGGAAGATATACCGGTCCCTGAAATTAAAGACGATGAAGTGTTGATCAAGGTAATGGCCGTCGGGGTCTGCGGCTCGGACATACCAAGGGTGCTCAGCTACGGCGCCCATGTATCGCCGCTTGTCATTGGCCATGAATTTTCGGGCAGGATCGAAAAGGCGGGAAAGGGCGCCGGCGGATTTTCCGTTGGAGACCGGGTAACAGTTCCCCCCCTTGTTCCCTGCGAAAAATGCAGGTGGTGTCAAATGGGGGAATACTCCCTCTGCGAAGACTACAACTACTACGGTTCCCGCTGTGACGGCGCCATGGCCGAGTATGTTGCGGTAAAGGCGGCAAACCTGCTCCGCCTGCCCGCGGAAATTTCCTTTGAAGACGCCGCCGCCACGGACCCCTGCGCCAACGCCCTGCACGCCATGGCGCGTTCGGGTTTTAAAAGCGGGGAAAGCGTTGTCATTTACGGCGCCGGGCCCATCGGGCTTTTTGCCCTGCAATACGCCAGGAAAAACGGCGCCTCGAAGATTATCGCCGTGGACCTGTGGCCGGAAAAA
>JAISWN010000356.1 GCA_031271075.1 Treponema sp. | reverse complement strand
GTGTTCTTTAAAGCCCCGGCGGGGAAAAAACAGGCCTTTGACTTCAGGCTCTGGAGCGGTCTTGAGGGCGGCGGCCCCAAACGTATTATGGACCACCAGATAAAGGCCGCCTTCTTCTGTACCCTTGAAGCCTCGGTAGACGAACTCTACTACCTGCTCCGGAACATGATCCTTACGGTGAACGAACTTCCCGAAAACGATCCCGCAAAAAGCCGGCTCCGTAACATCCTGGTGGAAGGCTACCGGTTCATCGACTTTACCAACCCCGGTTCCGGCGGCTTTACCGCCTCGGTGCGGAAGGCTTTGGATTACTACCAGAAGAACCTTAAAACCCTGAACCGGCAGAAGGATGTCTCGGTTTCGTTTGTCGGCCATACCCACATCGATCTCTCCTGGCTCTGGCGCTACAGGCACACCAGGGAGAAGGGTGAGCGATCCTTCTCGACGGTGCTGCGCCTCATGGAACGCTACCCCGAATACATCTTCCTCCAGACCCAGGCCCAGCTTTACGAATCGATCAAGGAGGATCATCCGGGCCTTTTTAAGGCCATGGCCAAACGGGTCGCCGAAGGCCGCTGGGAAGCTTCGGGGGCCATGTGGGTGGAGGCGGACTGTAACATTCCCTCCGGGGAATCCCTGACGCGGCAGATCCTCTACGGCAAGGGTTTTTTCAAAAAAGAATTCGGCGTGGATAATACTTTCCTCTGGCTTCCCGACGTTTTCGGCTACAACTGGGCCCTGCCACAGATCCTCAAAAAATCCGGCATCGACACTTTTATTACCACCAAGATAAGCTGGAGTGAAATAAACCGCATGCCCCACGACACCTTCATCTGGACGGGCATGGACGGCAGCCAGGTGCTGACCCACTTCATTACCACGCCGGATACGGGGAACGCCTGGTTCTACACCTACAACGGTCAGATACTCCCCAAAACCATCAGGGGCATCTGGGACAGCTACCGGGACAAAGAACTGAACCAGGATCTTCTTTTCTCCTACGGTTTCGGCGATGGCGGCGGCGGGGTTACCAGGGACATGCTGGAAAACCTCCGGGCCCTCTCAAAGCTGCCCGGCCTTCCGCTGGTAAAAACCGGGCGGGTGGATTCCTACCTGAAGGGACTCCACAAAAAAATTACCGGAAGGGGAAGCGCCGGGGGGGGCGGAAAATATTCGCGGCTTCTGCACAATTTTAACCGGGAACTTTACCTTGAGTACCACCGGGGAACCTACACCTCCCAGGCTTACACAAAAAAAATGAACCGCCGGCTGGAACTCCTCTACCGGGACGCCGAGATTCTCCAGTCCCTGGGGGCGCTGAAAACAAAAGAGTGGGATCAGGGGGCCTGGGAAAAACTCCGCCAAGGCTGGAAACTTATTTTGAGGGCCCAGTTCCACGACATTATCCCCGGATCTTCCATAGCGGAAGTCTACGAGGACACCGGGAAGGATCACCGCCTGGCAATGGAACTGGGGAATGAGGTTCTCTCAGGGGGCTTGGAGACTCTTTCCCGAAAAGAGGAGGGGGTAACGGTTATCAATACCAGTCTCTGGAAAAGCCCCGGCCTCGCGGCCCTGCCCTTTCCCGAAAAGGGGAAGGTTCCGGTCTGCCCCCAGGGTGTTCCGCTTACCCAGGCTTCCGCCTTTGAGGGGGAAAAGAAACTGTACGCCTGGCTGGGGGAAACCGATCCTCTGGGTGCAGGGGAGATAAGCTACGAGGATGCCGGAAAGGCGGCGGAACTGCCGCGGCTTAAGGCCGGGAAATCCGGTGTGTTCAGCCTCCGCGAGAACGGCATTGATACCCCCTTCTACAAGCTGAAGTGGGACGCCGCGGGGCGGCTTACGTCCCTCTACGACAGGCAGACAAAACGGGAGACCCTTTCCGCCCCGGGAAACGAACTCCAGATTTTTGAGGACCGCCCCAGGTCAAACGACGCCTGGGAAATCGAGGCCGCCATCGACCTTAAGCGGGAAGTGATAGCAAAACTGGTGTCCCTGAAGGTTGAGGAAACAGGCCCGCTTTTCGCCCGGATACGTTTTGTGTGGGCCTACAACAAATCGAAGATCACCCAGGACCTGATCCTCTATACGGTGCATAAACGGGTTGATTTTAAGACCCAGGTGGACTGGCAGGAACGGAGCAAGCTCCTCAAGGTGAGTTTTCCGGTGGATATCCGATCCGTAAGCGCCCGCTACGAAATACAGTACGGCAGCCTGGAGCGGAACACTACCCGCAGCACCAGTTGGGACGAAGCCCAGTTTGAAGTAGCGGGCCACCAGTGGGCGGACTACAGCGAGAAGGGATTCGGCGTCGCCCTGATGAACGATTCCAAATACGGTTACGATATCAAGGAAGGGGTCATGCGGCTTTCCCTCCTCAAATCCGCCGAACACCCGGATACGGAAGCTGACCGGGGTCTCCAGGAGTTTACCTATTCGATCTACGTCCACAGCGAAGCCTGGTACGCCTCGGACCTTATCCCCCTGGCCTGGGATATTAACTCCCCCCTCATCACGGTTCCCGGGAAGGCGGATTTCGGCGATCTTATCAAGATCTCCTCGGACGACGCCGCCCTGGACGCGATAAAAAAGAGCGAGGAAGGGAACGACATTATCCTCCGGCTCCACGAGAATCACGGCGGCCGTTCCCCGCTTAAAATCGAGTTTACCGCGCCTGTCTCCGGCTGGGCCGAGGCGAACCTTATGGAAGAGGCTCTCGGGCCCTTCCGGAAAGAGCGATTCATAAAAAGGGAACTTAAACCTTTTGAGATTGTAACTTTCCGGATCAGGCTGTAGAAAGTCCGGCTTACTTCTCCAGGATAAATTCCACCCGGCGGTTCTTCCACCAGCCGTCCCGGTCCGTATAGTCCGCCAGGGGGCGGGCCCCTCCGATGCCGTAAGGGCTAAGCCGGCTGCGGCTTACCCCCAGATCGGCCAGGTAATCCACCACCGTCTGGGCGCGTTTTTCGCTTAGAGGCTGGAGTTCCCGATCCTGTTCCCTCAGGCGATCCTGGTTCCGGCCCGGAGAGGTGGTGTAATTGGCATGGCCCTCCACCTTCACCTGGTATGCGCCGAATTTCCCCAGAACCTGGGCTATGCGCCTTAAAATCCGGTTGTTGTTTTCCCGGGCTTCTTCATCCAGGCCCTCGAAGCTGGAGGAGTTGGGGCCGAACATGATGGAAGGAACCCTGATCCGGAGGATATCCCCTTCCCGGATAACCAGTATGTCCACCGGGATAATCCCTTCCCGGACACTGGTATTCCCCAGGGTATCGGAGGCCGTAAAAGTGTAGCGGTAGTCCGATGCGGACTGTACCAGTTCGCCGCCCCGGTTCTTTCCGTTCCAGTCTATCTTCCCCGGAGGCTCCCCGCCGCCGTTCCAGCTTTGGAACAGGTTGTTAGTCTGGGGTTCCCGGATATCAAAACGCCAGTTCCCGATGCCCGATTCATCCCGGGCTTTAAGAAAGATCGATAACAGATCGTCCACCCCGTCATCATCGGGGCTGAAGTACCGGGACGAGAGGGTAACAAACAGTTCAGGGCCCGTTCTATCCGGTTCCGGTACAGGTTCGGGCTCCGGTACTGGTTCGGGTACTGGTTCGGGTACTGGCTCCGGTATCGGTTCGGGCTCCGGTGTCGGTTCGGGCTCCGGTGTCGGTTCCGGTACAGGTTCGGGTGTCGGTTCCGGTACAGCCGCGGGAACCGGGGGCGGAACCGGGGCCGCCGTAGCCTGGGACGAGGTCTTACAGGTAACCAGGAACGAACCGCAGAGTAAGACGGCCAAAAACATGGCAGCCGGGATAAATTTTTTTCTCACCTTGGACTTCTCCTTCTAACCAATCGAGGTTTTCCCAAAACATGGAACCGCGGGGGGCGTTTTGGGAACGGCTCCTTTTCTAAAATTATCGCTGAATTGGGGGGAAAAACAAGGAAAGCCCTAAGTGCCGCACCCGGCACGAATCAACAACCTCGCCCTGAAGTCGAACCTGCGGTTCGGCGAGGTATGTTGTTCTCCCGAAGTGGTTGCACTCGGAGGTTTAATACCTTTTTAACCGCCCTGAAGTCGAACCTACGGT
>JAISWN010000301.1 GCA_031271075.1 Treponema sp. | reverse complement strand
GGCGTTCACCTTGATACGGTACTCCACCAGTTCCTTGGCGAAACTCTGCACCAGGCCTATGCCGCCGAACTTGCTGCCCGCGTAGGAGCCGTTCTTGCTGGAACCGTCCAGGCCCGATTTGGAATTGATCTGGATGATGTCGGTAGACCAGGAAGGGGCGGCGCTGTGCTGGGCCCTCATCAGGAGGCCGCAGTGTTTGGTAACCATGGCGAAGGCGGTGTAGTTGATGTCGGTAACGAATTTGAAAGCCCCCATGTCCTGTTCCAGAATGGAGGCCGCCCGTAAGACCCCCGCGTTGCTCACGCAGAGATCCAGGCCGCCGGTGGTAAGGGCTATGGTTTCCGCCATGTTCCGCACCGATTCCTCATCCGCCACGTTTACCCCCACGGGAAAGGCAACGGTTCCGCCCTGTTCCCCGTTAAGGCCGGCGGCAAGCTTTTCGGCCCCCTCCCGGTTGAGGTCGGCGATGTAAACCAGGGCGCCCGCAGAGACGAGGCCCCGGACGATCTCCTCGCCGAAGCCCTGGGCGCCCCCGGTAACCAGGGCGATACGGTTCTTTACCACCGCCGCCCTGGACGCGCCGTAGTCCGCAGCCGCACCGCCGGGGGTGAAATCGGTTCCGGCCTCCCAGGCCCCGGTCTGCCTGCCCTTTCTGATCCGGTCAATGCCCTTGTAATCCGGAGCGCTGAGGTAGCGGTAACCCTTTCCGCCGCTGGAAATTTTCACCCTTAGGGGGATCTTGTTTTCCCTGGCGAAAGGGGAGGCGGCAAAGACGGCGGCCAGTTTCGCGGCTACGGCCTTTTCACCGGTTGAATTTAGCCCGGCGGGGCCTAATTCTATGGAACCGAGTTCCACGGCCAGTTCCGCCGCATCTGATGACGGGCCTGATGACGGATTGACCGCCGGATCGGATGCCGGGCCGGCGGGTGGGGAACCGGTATCCCAGGCTACCGTCCAGGGGCCTCCTGTTTTCTCTATCAGCAAGCCCCGCAGCAGGGGGGCAAAAAAAGCCTCTTCTTTCACCATTTTCTCCTTCCCAGCCCGGCAAAGGCCGCGATACGTTCCGCCAGGCTTTTCCCGGCCAGGGGATCCTCGGGGTTGAAGAGGCCCTGACGCGGATCGGCGGAGGCCAGTCTTTCGTGAGCCGCCAGGGCCCAGGTACTTTCCACCAGGGGGGCGAACTGGGGCCTGCGGATCTCGGGACACTGAAAGACCTGCCGGGGGCTGTTGATGTCCACCCCGGAAATTTCAAGCAGATCCTGTTTCCTACAGAACCGGCGCAGCCGGGCAAGCTGGGCGGGGGTGTTCCGGGGGGGCATGTAGGTAAGACCCTGGAAACCGAAATCCTTAAGCCGGGGGATAAGATCCCCCAGGTAATCATCCTCGAACTTTTCGGCCTTCTTGTCCCCGGTTACCGATTCGGTAACGTCCCCCAGGTAGGCGTAGGAGGGGATGGCGTTGATGGATTGGGCGAAGGCCGTAAGGGTTTCCACCCGGGGACATTCCTCGTCCTCAGGCTGAATAAAGATCCGGTCGTTGAGGGAGCCTTTAAGGACGCCCAGAAGGTCGTAGGCGTAATAGGGATTGTCCGGGTCGGAAAGGTAACTCAGGTTCCTGCCGCTCAATTCAAGAGCGAATTTCTCTTTGATGAATTGGAGGAGCCCTTCGCCGGGGCCCGCCGCCTCTATCAGTCTGAGGGAAAGGGCGTAAAGCAGATGCCGCTCGGTAACGCTGCCCCCTTCCCGGTACATGGAGAGAGGCTCGACATCCCTTTCGTAATCAAGACCGCCCAGGCCCGCGGCGGCGAGTATGCGGTTGAGGCCCTCCGTCATGCGGATATTCCGCTTCCGCCGGGCCGCGGTAACGGGTTTGAGAAATTCCCCCACCCTTTCGCCCGCCCAGAGGGGGATCCCCTGCACGGTCACGTAGGCAATGCCCTTTGAGTCGGGGCTGTTGATCTTCCGGTCCGCGAACTCGGTGTGCCGCAGGCTTACCCGCAATTCAAAGCCGGTAACGCAGCCCAGGCCGGTGAGGGCGCAGGCTTCCCGCATTTCCCCCGCCGCCGCGTAGGAATCGTGATCCACCGATCCGGCGGCCTCCAGCCCCGCCTCCCTGGCTTTGAGGGCGGCCATGGCGGGGGTGTAGGGGCTGAAACTGTAGATCGTGTGGATGTGGTTGTTGATCTCCCCGTTCAAGGGGGGCAGGGAGGCAAGGCCGCCGGCTTCAACAAAGCCTTTGAGGGCGGCGATGCGTTCCGCCGGTTCTGCCGCCGGATCGTTTATCTCAGGCGGATAGGCGGGCTGGTCCGTAAGGTCTCTGTTCATACGCCCAGCCTGTTTTTTCTGAGGGTCTCCAGGTTGCTCTGGGCCGTTGAAGGCTCGTAGCCCTTCAGGGGGAGTATCTTCTCGTGGATGGCGTCGATAAGCCAGGCGGTCTGGGGGAAGAAATACTCCTCACATTCCGGCGCCGGGGTGATCCAGTTCCGGCTTCCCAGCACCACGGGGGGGGCGTCCAGGTAATCGAAGGCAAGCTGGGTAACATTGGAAGCCACGGTGTGGAGGAAGGAGCCCCGTTCCACCGCGTCGCTGGCCAGGAGCAGCCGGCCGGTCTTCTTCACGGACTCGACAATCTTCTCGTAGTTCAGGGGGTTGATAAAACGGATGTCGATAATCTCCGCCTCCAGGCCGTATTTTTCCTGAAGAATCCCGGCGGCCTCAAGGGCCTTGTACAGGGTAGCGCCTACGGTGGCAATGGTGATGTCTTTGCCCTGTTTGCGGATCGCCGGTTCCCCTTCGGGTATTTCGTAGTAGCCGCCGGGTACGCCGGCTTTTTCGAATTCCTCGCCCTTGTCGTAGAGAAGCTGACTCTCGAAGAAGATCACCGGGTCGGCGCCCCGGAGGGCCAGGTTGAGCATCCCCTTGGCGTCGTAGGGGGTGGCGGGGAACATCACCTTGAGGCCCGGTATGTGGGCGGTAATGGCCGTCCAGTCCTGGCTGTGCTGGGCCCCGTATTTGTTGCCCACCGACACCCGGACGGTGAGGGGCATCTTGAGGAGCCCCGCCGACATGGCCTGCCACTTGGAAGCCTGGTTGAAGATCTCGTCCCCCGCCCGGCCCATGAAGTCGCAGTACATAAG
>JAISWN010000276.1 GCA_031271075.1 Treponema sp. | reverse complement strand
TTGTTGAGGGCCGAAGTCTCGTCCGACCGGGGAATGGAGATGAAGTTTACCTTGATGTTTTCCTCTTTGAGGATCTTTTCCTGAATCCAGTCGGTGTAGTTGTTCTTGGTAGGATCCGACCGGCCCCCGTCAGTACCCCTGTTGAAAACCTCGACATTGACCTCCGTCAGTGGCTGGGCCGCCGATACTCCTTCTGTTTGGACAACAGGCTGTTCTTTTTTGCAAGCGGCCGCCAAAACAGAGACCACCAGAACCGCGCACACCAGAAAAAAAGTTTTTCTCTTTTTCTTACACATATAGCCTCCTCATAAACTCCGTCTCGGAGTTTGTTGCGCTTCGCGCTCAAAATCTTAAAAAAACGCCGCTTAGGCGGTTTTTTACCGTGCAACAGGCTCCTCGGAGATATTGCGCAAGCAGCTTAACCCTTCACCGCCCCGATGGTAACACCTTTGATGAAGTAACGCTGGAGCCAGGGGTAGACCATCAGGATGGGGAGAGTGGCAAACATCACCGAAGCCGCTTTCATGCCGTCGCTTACCTGGGGAGCGCCGCCGGCTATCCCTTCCTGGGTGGCGATTTCGATAGAGGAGAGGTTGTTGATGATGTTGTAGAGTTTCAGTTGGATTGGGTGGAATTCGGGCCGGGTAAGGTAGAGGAGGGCGTCGGAAAAACCGTTCCAGCGGCCCACGGCGTAAAACAGGGCCAGGGTGGCCAGCACCGGGGTGGAAAGGGGAAGGTAGATCCGTACCAGCACCGTAAAGGGGTTCGCCCCGTCTATCTCCGCCGATTCCCGGAGGCTTTCAGGAACGCTGTAAAAGAAACTGCGGAGGATGATCATGTTGAACACCGACAGACAGTTGGGGAGGATCAGTACCAGGGGATTGTTCAGCAGGTTGAGGTCCTTCATCAATATGTAGTTGGGAATGGTTCCGGCGCTGAAGTACATGGTAAAGATAATAATAGTATTGATGATCCCCTTTCCCTTGAGGGAATCGTAGGTAAGGGGGAAAGCGCAGAGGGTGGTTACGGTTAGGGAGACCATGGTACAGATGGCGGTAAGAATAGCCGTCCAGACCATGGAGCGGGAAAAGGAAGGGTCTTTAAACACGTACTGGTAGGATTCCAGGGTGGGGTCTACCGCCCAGAAGGACACCCTGCGGTTTACTATCGCCAAGGGGGAACTTAGAGAGCGGGCAAGGATATTCACCATGGGAAGAAGGCAGATCAGGATAACCCCGAAGCATATCACCCCGATTACAAAATCGACCGCTTTGGTACTTTTTGATTTGATCATTCCCCGCTCCTTTACCAGATGCCCCGTTCGCCGACTTTTTTCGCCAGCGCGTTGGCGGAAACAAGAAAAATAACGCACACCACCGACTGGAAAAGCCCTATGGCGGCGGTATAGGAGAACTGGAACGACCGGATACCCACCCGGTACACCATGGTACTGATCACATCCGCCACCTGCATAACCCGGGGGTTCCCCATGGTATAGGGACGGTCAAACTCGCTTCCCAGGATACGCCCCAGGTTCATGATGAGGAGTACCACGATGGTAGGCCGGAGGCCCGGCAGGGTAACATGCCAGATTTTCCCGAGGCGCCCCGCCCCGTCCACTTCGGCGGCCTCGTATATTTCAGGGTTGATCCCGGTGATGGCCGCCAGGTAGATAATAGTTCCCCAGCCGGCTTCCCGCCAGATACCCAGGCTTACGTAGGTACCCACCCAGAGACGGTTGTTCATCAGAAAGTCGATAGGCCCTACCCCGATCCGGGCAAGCATGACATTCACCACCCCGCCCCCGGGAGCCAGAAGCTGGGCGGCGATACCGCTGATGATGATCCACGAAAGGAAGTGGGGAAGGTAGACGATAGTCTGGGTAACCCGCTTGTAAAAGGGGTAGGAAAGCTCGTTCAGAAGGATGGCAAGGATAATCGGCGCGGGAAACCCCATCACCAGATCAAGGGTATTCAGCCAGAGGGTGTTGCGGAGGGCATTATAGAAATCCCTGGACTGGAAAGCCTGGGAGAACCACTTCCAGCCCACCCAGGGGGAATCCCATACCCCCCGGAACATGTTGTACTCCTTAAAGGCAATAGCGATGTTCGTCATGGGGATATACCGGAAAATTGCAAAGAAAGCCAGGGGCAGGGCCAGCATAACATAGAGCATCCAGGTGCGTTTGATATAATTCAGCCTTCTCCGGTCTCCGGCACTTCCTTTTTTCGCGCTCATATCAAATCTCCCGCCAAGCCGTTTCCTACCAGGCCATTGTAATTGCAGGGGAATATTAACATACCCCCCATGGTACTGTCAAACAATTTCTCGAAACAAAACACCCGGATTCAACTGGCAAGTGCAACACCGCCGCTTTCCCAAAACTTCGGTTCCGGGAAAGCAGTTTGGATACCGGGAAAGGAATGGAGCCTTACTCTGTATATTTAGCCTTCCGTTCCTCAAGGATCACCTGGCCGCCGGAAGCCATCCAATCCGCCATTCCCGCGTCCCAGATCCGGTCAAACTGGCCCGGCGCGCAGGTTACCGCCTCGGTAACCAACTGGTTCCCCTTGTCCTGCAAGGTTACCGCGTAGGGCCCGGCGGCGCTTAAGGTTACCGGTACCACCGGAATAGTCCAGGTGTTTTTCGTAGCCACATTGTAGGCGTCGATGATAAGCTGGGGAGGCACGGTATAGGAATTGGCGAGAACTTTGATGTTCAATTCCGGGTCCCCCACATCCAGGCCGTTTACGGAGATGGTATAGTCTAAATTCTGAGGGCTGTTCTGGATCCACAAACCCGTGGCGGGCTTGAGTTTGGGAACCCCGTTGACCAGGTCATGGGTTACCCCTTCCGGGCCGATCTGCAAAAAGCGTTTGTTTTCATCTCTGGAGAGCCAGTTGACGTAGCGCATGGCGGCCTCAGGGTTTTTAGAGAAGGCAGGAATGAAAAAGTTGACCCCCGCAGGATCGTAAGCCTCCCTCGAGGCAAGTCCCCGGGAGTTGGTAAAGGGATCGATGGGAACCAGTTCCGCGCCGGGGATGTTTTTTATCAGATCCTGGTAGATGCCGGGACTATCCCGGTAGGCGTGATCCCAGTCCCGAATGTAGCAGCCGGCCAGACCGCTTTTTACATCCCGCTCCAGATCCTGGGCGGCGGTATTCAGGGGGAAGTCCCGGTTGATTAGCCCGGCGTTGTACATTTTGTTCATAAACCGGATACCTTCCTTGTATCCGGGCCACAGATAATGCCGGCCCGCGACTAAATTGATCCACCTGTCTTTCGGGCTAAGATTGATGTCCACAAACGAATCGGTGATGATGTCCACCCCCATGTGGAAGTTGGAAAGAAGGGTAAAGGGCATCACTTTTTCTTTGCCCACCCCGCCGGGATCCTTTTCCTTAAAGGCGAGCATGGCGTCAAAGAATTCCTGGGTGGTTTTCGGGAGCCCCAGGCCCAGCTTGTCCAGCCAGTCCTTGCGGATAAAGGTTCCGTTGAGGGCGACATTCATACGCCGGGCAGGTATCGAAACCACCTTTTTTGTTTCGATGTCCTGGTTGCGGTAGATCAGATCCCGTCCGGGAAGGGAAGGATCGGGCCCCAGAAACCTTTTTAAATCCGGCATGAGCCTTTCGATATGGGGCTGCATGTCGTAAAGCCCCCCCAGATCCCGGTAGTTGGCGATCAGGTTGGCGTCATAGGTAAGGCAGACATCCGGCGCGTTGCCCGCCGCCATCAGGTTGTTCAAAGAAGGTACTTCATCCCAGCGGGAAACCGCCACATAGGTAACATCGATGTTTTCCTCTTTCAGCAGTTTTTCCCGTATCCAGTCGGTCCAGTTATTCCTGGTAACATCCGATCTGCCGCCGTCGGTTCCCCGGTCAAATACCTCTACACTTATTTTAACAGGCGGGCCCTTAGAGGAGTCTGATACCCCCCCCCCCCCCCCGTTCCTTGCTGCCGCTGACTCCCCGCGAAAGCCATCGCTCCCGCCAGGAACAGCACCCAGAGTGTAATAAGCCGTCTCTTCATTTTGCTACCTCCAAAAAAATATAGGCAGATTTTACCGGCTGTTTTTGGAGCTGTCAAGGAAAATCTTGACACACTAAGAAGGCGGGTATAAGAAAACTTCACCACGCGGGGTTTTGCGCGACGCGCGTGATTGACAGTTCTCGGGGGCCATACTAATATACCGGCATCCGGTTATCATAAAAGGAGGAGCTATGCTTAACGTAGCGATCATCGGGACGGGCAATATTTCCCGTCTCCATATTGAGGCTTATCTTACCTTTCCCAAGCGGTGCAAGATTACCCATCTGGTGGATATCTACCCCGAGAAAGGGGAACAGAAAAAAAAGGATTTCAAGCTGGACGCCGAAGTTTACGACAACTACCGGGCCATACTGAAGGATCCGGATATTGATTTGGTAAGCATCTGCACCCCGCCCTATGTCCACGCCGAGATAGCCATCGCTTTCCTCAAGACGGGGAAAAACGTTATCGTGGAAAAACCAATGGCCGCGTCCCTGGAGGAGTGCGACGCCATGATCAGGGCCGCGAAAAAGAGCGGCAAGGTTTTCTCCCCCATCGCGCAGAACCGTTTTCGCGATCCTATTATGAACCTGAAAAAAACCCTGGATTCGGGTCTTATCGGCAAGGTGGTCCATGCCCAGATAGATTCTTTCTGGTGGCGGGGGCACTGTTACTACGATCTGTGGTGGCGGGGAACCTGGGAAAAGGAGGGGGGCGGCTGTACCCTTAACCACGCGGTCCACCACATTGATATGCTGGGCTGGATGCTGGGCCGGCCTTCCAGGGTGAGCGCCATATTGAGCAACACATCCCACGACAACGCGGAGGTGGAGGATATTTCCGTGGCGGCAATGGTGTACAAGGGGAAGCCGGAGGGTCTCTGCGCCAAAGGGGCCCTGGTCCAGGTTACCAGTTCGGTTATCCACCACGGGGAGGAACAGCAGCTTATCTTCCAGGGAGAAAAGGCCCGGATTTCCGCCCCCTGGAAGGTCTACGCCTCTGTCTCCAAGCCAAACGGTTTCCCCGACGAAGAGAAGGATCTGGAAAAGGAACTTACCAGGTACTATGAATCCCTGCCCCGTTTGGAGCATACCGCCCACACCGGGCAGATAGACAATGTAATAAGCGCCATAGAAAGGGGGGACGATTACCTTATCAAAGGGGAAGATGGAAGGCTTACCATAGAGCTTATCACCGCCATTTACAAGGCCGGCGCCGAAGGGCGAATAGTAGATCTGCCCCTTAAAAAGAGCGATCCCTTTTATACGGTGGAAGGGATCATGGACAAGGTTCCCCATTTTTACAAGAAAACCGCGTCGGTTAATGATTTTGCCGGCAGTATAACTGTGGGAAGCAGCTACGGTACGGCAAAGCTGAAAAGCTGAGGCCCGGAGGACAGAGGGGTAAAAAGGTAGTTTTACTCCACCCCTATCCCCAGGCAGACCGCCACGGCCCGTTCCCTGCCGGGGATGATTTGGTGTACCGGGGTGTTTACCAGCCTGGTTTCGCCGCCGGGAAAGCGCAGGGCCAGGGCGCTGGAGCCGCCGCCGTCCAGGTTTATCCCCTCGGCGGCGCCCAGTCGTTTGAGGATCAGGGCGGTTTCCGCCTCGGTGGCGCCCGGGCTGCCGGGCCGTTTGCCGTCGATTGCCAGGAGGTAGAGGATCTTTCCCCCGCCGGAAAGCCCCGCGGCGCTCCGGGCGGAACGGGGCCCCTCCTGTTTTTCCCG
>JAISWN010000152.1 GCA_031271075.1 Treponema sp. | reverse complement strand
GCGGGATGCCCATTGTTACCGAAGTGGTGTCCCCGGAACTGGCCGTCCAGATGAAGGATCTTACCGACATGTTCCAGATAGGCGCCCGGAACATGCAGAATTTTGAATTGCTGAAGAAGGTGGGTTCCCTGGGGAAGCCGGTGCTTTTAAAGAGAGGGCCCTCGGCCACCATTGAGGAGTGGCTCCTTTCGGCGGAATACCTCCTGGCGGCGGGAACCAAGGACGTGGTTCTCTGCGAGCGGGGTATCCGTACCTTTGAAACCTATACCCGGAATACCCTGGACATCTCCGCTATCCCGGTAGTGAAGGGGCTTTCCCACCTTCCGGTCATCGTGGATCCGAGCCACGCCGTGGGGATCCGGGCAAAGGTAAGTTCCGCGGCCCTTGCCGCCATTGCCGCCGGGGCGGACGGCCTTACCGTGGAAGTCCATCCCCGGCCGGACGAGGCTCTTTCCGACGGGCCCCAATCCCTCTACCCGGAACAGTTCGAGCGGCTCATGCGGGACATTGAAGCCCTGGCCCCGGTGGTGGGGAAGGAGCTTTTAAGAACCCCCCGGCCCTTCCACGGCGCGGGAACCCTGGTCTCCGGCGCGGAGCTTTCCCGGGAAGGCCCGGAAGAAGCCGCCGGGGAACAGCCGGTCGCCTTCTGCGGCGAACGGGGCGCCTTCGCGGAACAGGCCCTTACCCGGGTATTCGGGGAAGAGGCCCCCCGGCTTTCCGTCCCCTCCTTCCCGGCCATATTCGACGCCGTGCTGGACGGTTCCGCCCTTGCCGGGGTGGTGCCGGTGGAAAACAGCCAGGCCGGTTCCATACACGAAAACTACGATCTTTTCCTGCGCTACCCCGATGTGGCCATGGTGGGGGAACTGAAACTGCGGATAGTCCATTGCCTTATCGGTGACGAAAAGGCCACCCTGGACAGTATTACTATTGTCCGCAGCCACCCCCAGGGTTTTGCCCAGTGCAGGGAATTCCTGGACAAACACCCCGGATGGGCCCTGGAACCTGCCACTACCACCGCCACGGCGGTAGCCTCCATCGCCCGGGAGGGGGCGGTAAAAGTGGCGGCCATTGCCGGGGAAGCCGCCGCCCGGGCCCATGGCCTTAAGGTAATCAAGGCGGGAATAGAAACCAACCCCCTCAACTACACCCGGTTTGTGATCATCGCCCGCCGCGTCGGGGACCGGGAAGAATCCGCCTTGCGGCAGGGGAGGGCGCCCCCCAGCCTGGGTTCCGGGACGCCCAACAAGGCGAGCCTGGTGTTCTCCGTGGCCGACGAGCCGGGGGCCCTGTTCGGTTGCCTTAAAATCATGAGCGACCGGGGGATCAACCTTTCCAAGCTGGAGTCCCGGCCTATCCAGGGCAAGCCCTGGGAGTACCTTTTCTACGTGGATGTGGGCATTCCCGGCAAGCCCGGGGATTTCGAGGCGGCCATCGGGGAACTTAAAACCAAAACCAGGGATTTTCACTTCCTGGGATCTTACCGGGCTTCTCTATAGGTAGTAATGGTACGCTTGATTTACAACGCCCGGATCTACCGGGGAAGGGGCCTCTTTTGCGAGGCCCTTCGTATCGAGGACGGGAAGATCCGCGCCGCCGGCGGTTCCGCGGAAATACTGGCGGACGCCCCGGCGGGGGCGGAGCGGATCGACGCGGAAGGCGCTCTAGCGCTGCCGGGCTTCCACGACAGCCATCTGCACCTTCAGATGCTGGGCCTCCGGGCAGGGATGATCGATTGCGGAGGGGCGGACTCTCCTGATGAAGTGATCCGCCGGGGCCGGGAGCTTATCGGCCGGCTCAAACCGGAACCGGGAACCTACGTCCTGGGCGCGGGGCTGAACCCGGATCTTTTCACGAATGAAAAACGGGATCTTACCCGGGAGGACCTGGACAGAATCTCCGCCAGCCACCCTCTGATCATAACCCGGCACTGCGGGCACATCATCTACTGTAACTCCCTGACCCTGCGTATGGCCGGCTTGGGGGAAGCCGCCCCGGAAGTGGAGGGGGGTGTGATCGAGAAGGACGGGAAGGGACGGCCCACCGGGGTACTGCGGGAGAACGCCGGCGCCCTTGCCCGCGGACCCATCCCGCCGCTTACAGGGCGGGAATTGAGGGCAAATTTGCGCCTGGCCATGGAAAAGGCCCTTTCCCTGGGGATCACCGCCCTGGGAAGCAACGATCCCCAGACTCCGGCGGAGTTTGACAGGATCGTAAAAGCCTATCAGGAGATCTACCGGGAAGGCGGGGAAGGGGGACCACGGGTCACCCTCCAGTGCGGGATCTCCGGAAAGGAAGGCAACCTGGAAGCCCTGTGGGAAAGGGACGCCCTTACCGGCAGGGTACTCCGGGAGATCCCGGGCCGGGGGATCTTTCTTAAAGTAGGGCCCCTCAAGCTTTTCCTGGACGGAACCCTGGGAGGCCAGACCGCCTGGATGAAGGCGCCCTACCGGGATAAGCCGGAAACCCGCGGCTTCCCGGTTCTGGAGGAGGCTTTCTTCCGCGCCCTTATCCGCCGGGCCGCTTCCCGGGGTATGCAGGTGATCACCCACACCATCGGGAACGCCGCCATGGAGGCGGCTATCTCCGCCCTGGAACAGGTCAGTTCCCCCGGCCACAACCCCCTGCGCCACGGGATTGTCCACTGCCAGATCACCGAAAGAGCCCAGCTTGAGCGTATGGCCCGGAACCGGATCCTCGCCCTGGTTCAGCCCGTATTCCTGGCCGACGACATGTACGTGCTGGAAAACCGGGTGGGGCCGGAACTGGCCGCCAGCTCCTACGCATGGGGAACTATGGAACGCCTGGGGGTTCCGGTGTCTTACGGCACCGACGCCCCGGTAAGCGATCTCAATCCCCTCCTGGGCCTCAGTTGGGCGGTAACCCGGCAGGACCCGGGGCGGGGCTTCCTCCCCCGGGAAGGCTTTTACCCTGCCGAGCGGGTGGATCTGGCGGCGGCAATAGACGCCTATACCGCCGGATCAGCCTGGGCGAACTTTAACGAATCCCTCCAGGGCCGCGTCGAGCCGGGGTATTGGGCCGATCTTGCCTTTATCGACCGGGATATCTTCTCCCTCCCGGCGGAGGAGATCCACCGGGCCCGGGTGATCCGCACCATGATCGCCGGGGAAACGGTTTGGGAAGGGCCTCCGGGCCGGTTTTCGCCCCCAATCGTTCATTCGTCTCAGGGCGAGGTTGTTGATTTCTTGGCCGCTACAAACCGGTTGTAGGCGCCCTGAAAAGTTTGCAGCAGTTCATCCACTCCTGCGGCTTTGAGTTCCGCAAGATAGGCGTCCCAGGTGGCGTCGGCGTTTCCGTCAAGCACCCACTGAATCGTGTAACGTTGAACAATGTCGGAAATGGTAGGCTGTATCTGGGAAATACGGGTCTGTTCCGCCTGGGTGAGGAGCATCTTGGGAACCGGCGTGTACTCGGCGAGGATGTCGTATTTGCCGTTGGCAATCTGGCCTTCCAAGAGGTCTATGGCATCCCAGGTATAGTCGGTTACCGTGTCGTAGTATTCGTTCAGAACCGCCATGGAGCCCCGCGCCGGGGTTGTGTTACTACGCATTTCGCCGAAGGTTTTGTAGGGTTCAATGAGGGCGATGTTGTTGTTTTCGTCAAGGCGGAAATGCAGCCTGCCGTCCGCGCCTTTCTCGTAAATATACCCCTCAGCGCCCCAATTCAGGGTGATAGAAATTTCCGGCTCAAAGCACTGGTCAACAAAGGCCGCGATCACTTCCGGGTATTTACAGTCCCTGGTAATCGTTACCATGCTGGTATCCTGCATCTCGGAAAAATTGAGGGCGTAGCCTGTTTTTCCACGGGACCCGGTCATGCGGGGAATAGCCTTGTACTGGGCGCGTACCTTGACATCGGTAATTTCGTTGGCGGGCGCCCACAGCCCCATCACGCCGATAACCGCGTCGCTTCCCTTGATCTTGTTCACAAAGAGGGGCTGTCCCGCCGAAGGACCCGGGGAAAAAGAATCAACGTCAAGCAGTTTTTCACTTTTCAGCATATTGAAATATTTCGCGGTATCCCGATACGCGGTATCCCTGGCGGTGAAGACGACCGTGTCGTCGATAACCCGTAGATGATCGGCAATGGAGTAGCCGCTACAATACGAATCGGCCTGGCCGAAAGCGCCGGTAAACTGGTGGAAGGTATTATAGGAACCGAACATATCGTGGCAGGTAAAGTCCAGGGCGTAGGGTATCTCATCGTCCTTGCCGTTACCGTTCAGGTCCCCGGCGTCCCGAAACGCCCGCAAAACGGCGGTAAATTCATCGACGGTTTTGGGCATGGACTTGCCGGTTTTGGCAAGCCAATCGGTGTTGATAATAAAAGGACCGGGGGTAAGCACCAGCCCTTTCATCTCTTCGATGTAGGGAAACCCGTACATGTGGCCGTCCGGCGCGGTAGCGGCGGCTTTGTATTCGGGGTGCTGTTCGTAAACCGCTTTAAGCCGGGGCATATACTTGTCAATAAGCCCTTCGGTGGGCAAGAAGACATCCTGATCCATGTATTGGGCGATCATGACGCCTGAAATATTGTTCCAAAAGGCGTCGGGCAGGGTTTGGCCGGAGGCAAGCATAAGGTTGAGTTTTTCCCCCGAGCCGTCGGTGGGAATTTCCTGCCACTCAAACTCAACGCCGGTAATGTCCTTCAGTTTTTGAATCATCTTGAGCTGCCCCGTAGGTACGATGCGGTCAGCCGGAATGACCACCGCCATTTTTAGCTTGGGAAACCTGGACGGGTCCTTGATAATGGGCATGGCTCCGCTGAGGTTGATGTTGTCCCTCTGATCCGCCGCATCCGCTTTCCCTTTACCGCCGCAACCCGAAAGCAGCAGTGCCGCGCCAAGGGCCGCAAAGGCCATGGGCAGTACTATTTTTTTTACGTTCATCTTCATGTTATCCTCCAACAAAAGTATTTGTATGACATGATCAGCCCTTTACCGCGCCGATCATAACACCCTTGGTAAAGTATTTCTGCAGAAACGGGTAGGCCGCAAGCAGTGGTAACGCGGACACCACGATTACCGCGTATTTAAGCTGTTCCGCCAGTTTCTGCCGCATAATCACCTCCGAAGCGTCGGTGGTTATCGTGTTTGCCTGATTTATCAGAATGAGGTTGCGCATAATCACCTGAAGGGGCATCTTATCCTGATCCGCCATGAACATGAGGGCGTTCATAAACTGGTTCCATAAAGCGGTGGCATAAAAAAGAATCATTACCGCGATAATGGTTGACGATACGGGAAGCACCATCTTGAAAAAGAAACCAAAGTCCGTACAGCCGTCAATGCGGGATGCCTCAAGCAGTTCCTGAGGGATACTGGTTTCAAAAAATGAACGGCAGACAATAAGGTTGTAGACCGATATTGCGCCGGGAAGTACCATCGCCCAAATGGTGTTATAGATATGCAGTTTCTGAATGATGATATACAGAGGAATAATGCCGCCTGAAAAAAACATGGTGAAGGTAAAGAGAAACATCAAGGGCCGGCGGAACGCCATGTCCCGACGGGAAAGGCTGTAGGCGCAGGGCATGGTAACCGCCAGCGAAACCGCCGTTCCGACCACGGTATAAAGGAGCGTATTGGCGTATCCTTTCCAAAGAGGCGGATAGGCAAAGATGCGTTCATAGCCGCCCGTGAAAAAATTGACCGGCCAGAGCAGTATTCTTCCCTGATTGACCACGTTCGGATCGGTAAAGGACGCTATCACCACAAAATAGAGGGGATAGGCGATACTTATACAGACGAAGAGCATCAACGCGGCGTTTAGCGTGTCAAAAATGCGATCCGCAAAGCTGGATGCAAGAGACTCTCCGGCAATACGGGATGTATTCGATGTTTTCATAGCAGCCTCCTAAAAAATACTGACGTTCGCCGTCTTCTTGGCAATTTGGTTACAAATAACCAGGATAATAAAATTCACGCCCGAATTGAAAAGTCCCACGGCGGTAGCAAAACTGTACTGGGCGCTTTGCAGGCCCGTTTTATACACGTAGGTGGAAATAATCTCGCTTACCACAGTGTTCATGCCGTTCTGCATGAGGTACACCTTTTCGTAGCCGATGGTCATGATGGAACCTACCGCGAGGATAAACATAATGACTGCCGTGGGCAAAATTGACGGGATGTCGATATGAATGATACGCTGAAATTTATTCGCCCCGTCCACAATGGCCGCCTCATAGATGTCCGGGCTGATTCCCGTCAATGCGGCGATATAGATGATCGCGCTAAAGCCCATGGATTGCCATATATTGGAGACAATGTACACGGGCCTGAAATATTCGGGCCGGGTCATAAACAGCACCGGATCGCCCTTGGTAAACCAGGTAACAACCGTATTCACAAAGCCGCTTCCCGGAGACAGGATAACGTTCAGGATGCTTACCACGACCACGGCGGAAATAAAATAGGGCGCGTAACTTATGGTCTGTATTGTTTTCTGAATACCCTTGCCCTTAACCTGGTTGAGCAGCAACGCGAAGATGATGGGAACCGGGAAGGAGATAAGCAGCGTCAAAATACTCAGCAGCAAGGTATTGGTGATCGTCGTCCAGGCTATATTCGTGCTGAAAAAAGCCGTGAAATGCCTAAACAGCGGATCCGACCAGGGACTTCCCCCAATGCCGGCCCGTGCCCGGAAATCCTTAAATGCAATGACCAGTCCGTACATGGGCGCATAGGCAAAAGCCAAAACCCATACCAACGCAGGCAGCATCAGTACATACAGCCGCCAGTTCTTTAGATATACCGCACACAAGCCCTTTTCCCGCATCATGCTTTACCCCCGCCGTTATAAATTGAGGCAAGACCGTAGGTCTCAATGCCCGAAATCGCGGCAACGCCGCCCTTTGCTTCGATAAAAATTGATGAGCTTTCGGGTCCGGGGAAAATATTCCCCGTCATGGCTGTTTTGTAATCGTTAAAAAAGAGTTCCACCGAACAGGTGTCGAGAAAGATGTGGAGCGTTATCTCCTCTTTCCCGGTAAGCTCAACCGGACTGCGGCGGACACCGGAGGAGTAGGAAGCGTCAGAATGTCCGCGGTCAAGGGACAGTTCCGCCCTGGAAAAATCAAGTTCCACACGGGTGTATTCAGCGCTGCCGGAGCGGAGCGCACGGAGATCGAGGATAAGTTCCCGCGCGGTCGTTTTGGAAAGGTCGATACGCAACAACAATTCGCAGCTAAGACCATCGCCGGCCTGTAAAGGCATGCGCCTGTCTTCGGACAACAGGAAAGAATCGTAGCGTTTGGGCGATTCCCGCAGCGATTGCAGTTCCGCAATGGGAACAAAGCGCAGTTTTCCAACGCCGGAGGGTTCAACGCTCCTGGGCAGGGCAAAGTAACCGCACCACCCTTCCTGTTGGGCCGGGCCGTAACAGTTGCCCCAGTCGCTGGCCCAGCCGATGATGACCCTGCGGCCATCGGGGCAGGAAAAACTTTGGGGCGCGTAGTAATGAAAGCCCTGGTCAATCTCGCCCCAGTCCGTATAGGTAAAAACGCCCTTATCGTAATCCATATCCCCCGAAAGGTAGACCGCTTTCCTGCGCTCCACCCCCATAGGTGAAAAGATAAAGATGTGTTTATCCCCCAGGGTGAAAAGATCGGGACATTCCCACATATCCCCGGCCTCGCCGCCCCCGCGGCCTGAGTTTTCCGCCAACACATTCAGGTATTCCCAGGTAAGCAGGTCCGGTGAACGGTACAGTACCGCCTTCCCCCGCCCGTCCTTACAAGTCCCGACAACCAAATACCAATAATCCCCGTGACGCCACACTTTAGGATCCCGAAAATCCCGGCTTCCGGTTTCAGGCGGCCGGGAGATAACCGGATTTGCCCGGTACTTCTCAAAATGGATACCATCCTTACTTTTGGCAAGGCATACGGTTTCTATGGGTTCCCCTTTGCCGTAAACCCTGCCGGTATAAATGAGGGTAAGTACCCCATGGTTATCCACAGCGCTGCCGGAAAAACAACCGCCCTTTTCATCCAGATCATAGGGTTCACTGGGGGCCAGTGCTATAGGTTCGTGCTTCCAGTGAACCATGTCGCGGCTATATGCGTGTCCCCAATGAATGGCGCCCCATTCCGGGCTAAAGGGATTGTGCTGATAAAAGAGATGATACTGATCCCGCCAATAAATGAGGCCGTTGGGGTCGTTAATCCACCCCGAGGGGGCCATGAAGTGATACCGCTGCCGGAACCGTCCCGTTTCAGCCCGGTTGCCCGCCGCGTCCTGGGCCCGCTGAGCCGCCAGAAGCTGCCGGGTATGATGGGTATATGCCGGTGAGTTGCCGTCAATCATTGAATACCCGCCTTTGTTTACATTTGTAAACTTAATGTCAATGAATGGTAGCGCATGTCAAGGCATATGTCAACAATATTTTTACATAATTTCACATTATTTTGTAAAATTTCGGTGCATTATGTGTTCAAATGGTTTGCATTTTCCGGATGCTATGCTAAACTAGTATCCTGACAACTATGAAAGTGCGGCTTTGTTTCCCGGCGGGAAAACGCAAGGCTTGGCAGAGCGCAAGGGATAGAAGCGGAAATCCCGCAGACCCTCCACAGGGGTCGAGGAATTGAAGCGGATAGCCCGGTTCCCGCCATAGGTGGGAATGCGCCCAAATCCGCAAGTTTAATCGTGCCGGATACTAGGAGCCTGTTGTACTTATAGGTTTTTGCACCTGTTTTTAGCAAGAAAAGATGCAAAAACCACGATAAATGGACTCCTTACGGAATTTGAGCGGAAGAAAACGCGCGTTTTTATGCGCCAGGCGCAACAAACTCCTGGGCTATCTTGGGGTATAGAATAGGTAGTAGATAAATGGCAATTAATCGAATAACCATGCAGGATATTGCCGATTCTCTCGGTTTATCCCGTAATACCGTGTCCAAAGCCTTAAACGGGAATCCCGCCGTTCCGGCCTCCACCAGGAAGATGGTGATTCAAAAGGCCGCTTCTCTGGGATATAAAAACTATGCTGCCGCCGGGCAGGAACAGATCGGGGGGAGCAATAAGGGCGGGACCATCGCGTTTTTCGCTTCCGTCATGCCCGGCAAGAATCATTTCGGATCGCAGTTTCTTACCGGCTTTACGGAACACATAAGCCGCGGCAGCTATACTCTTTCTGTCTATATACTCCGGCCGGAGGACATAGCCGCCTGCCGGGCGCCCATGAATTTTAGCCATGAACAGGTGTCGGGTATTCTTTGTATTGAGATGTTTGATCCCCCCTACTGTGATTTTATCTGCGCCATGAATAAGCCGGTGTTATTTGCCGATACCTACGTTATTCCGGCGCAACGGAGCCTGAGGGCAGATATTATGATGATGGAAAACCGCAAAAGCACCGAATCATTGGTGTCATATATGATTAAAAAAGGCGCAGAAAGCATCGGTTTTATCGGAGACCGGAACCACTGTCAGGGTTTTGCCGAGCGCTGGGAAGGTTTTTACCGCGCCCTTGTCCAGGCCGGTTTATCCGTTAACCCTGGACAGTGCATATTGGATGATAACCGGGAGCCGTACAACGACAGCGACTGGATGACGGAAAAGCTGCGCGTCATGGGGGAACTGCCACGGGCTTTTATGTGCGCCAACGATACCCTGGCGCTTTCGGTTTTGGAAGCCTTAAAGACACTGGGAAAATCGGCGCCCCAGGACGTGATGGTTGCCGGTTTTGACAATAACCTGGAAACCCAGCTTTTGCAGCCCCGGCTTAGTACGGTGCATATCCCCAGCTATGAAATGGGCGTCGCCGCGGCTGATACCATGCTGCGCCGCATCGAACGGCCGGGGTTCCCCTATACAACTACGTATATGCAAACCACCCCTCAATTTCGGGAATCGACTTGATTATAGGAGGATGAGACTATGATACTATGCTGCGGCGAGGCGCTGATTGACATGGTGAAAGGAAGGGTTCCGGGGAAAGGGGAGTGCTTTATTCCCTGCCCCGGTGGCAGCCCTTACAATACGGCAATCGCTATAGGGCGGCTCGGGGCGCCGGTATGTTTTTGTGGAAAACTTTCCACCGACTTTTTTGGAGATATGCTCGTAAATCGGCTTGCGCAAAATCATGTGAGTACCGATCTTATTACCCGCTCGGACGGTCATTCTACCCTTGCCTTTGTCAATATTACGGCGGATAGCGAGCCTGAGTATGTTTTTTATACCGAAGGCGCCGCCGACCGATCTTTGTCAATACAGGATATTCCCTTCAAGTTGCCTTCCGAAATCAGATGTATTCTCTTTGGCTCAATCTCCATGACCATGGAACCTATCGCCTCCGCGGTGGAAGCGCTTGTCTCCCGCGAGAAGGGACGGGGGGACTCGGCCCCGGTTATTTCATTTGATCCTAATGTACGGCCCTTTATGGTTAAGGATAAAAACACCTATATCAGGCGTCTGGAAACATGGCTGGCTTCTTCAACTATTGTAAAGATCTCCGTAGCCGATCTAGGTTTTATCTACCCTGATTTGGAACCGGAAAAAGCATTACAGAAAATTCTTGCCCTGGGGCCCCGCCTTGTCATTGTTACCCGGGGAGCGGAAGGGGCTGCGGCATTGCTCCGCCGGGAAGACGGCAGCCTTATCCGGGCAAAGGCCCCGGTTGTGGATCTGCCCGTGGTTGATACCATAGGAGCGGGAGATACCTTTCATGGCGCTTTTCTTTCATGGCTGGAACTAAAGGGCAAAATGTCTTGTTCCGCCCTGGTTTCCCTTTCTGAACAGGACCTCTACGCTGCTCTGTATTTTGCCAACAAAGCCGCTTCCCTTGTCTGTTCAAAGCAGGGCGCCGAACCTCCTTCTATGGCGGAAGTAAACGCGGTTCATCTTCCGTCCCGGCCGGGGGCTGTTCCGAATTGTCTTGCCCGGGAAAGGGGGCTATAATGACCTTATGCGCCGCTTCAATACCACCGGCCTCTGCGTACCGGAACAGGATTACATGGTCGATATATCCGGCAAAA
>JAISWN010000359.1 GCA_031271075.1 Treponema sp. | reverse complement strand
TTACCAGGTAGTGGTGAATAAAAAATTTCTCAGCCCGGAGGAACTGGCAGCCCTGGAAAAGAAACCCACCGTGCTCAAACCCTGGGATCCGATGGGTTCTTTGGCCTGAATATTAAAGTTAACTGTTGTTCGGCGGAGGCGGACCACGTCTCCGCAATTTCGAGGTTACCATGGCAAGATATGTGTTCCAGAGAATCGGTATTGCCGCGCTTACCCTGCTGGCAATCATCATGCTCCTGTTCCTCCTCATGGAATTTGTACCGGGCACCCCCTTCGACGAGGAAAAACTGAGCCCGGCGCAGATAGAACAGAACATGAAACTCTACGGCCTGGATAAGCCCTGGCCCTTCCGCTTCGCCAAGTACGCCCTCAATATGCTTACCGGCAACTTCGGCGTCTCCTACGTTATCTCCAAGAATATCCCGGTTACCGATCTTATCAAAAACCGCTTCCCCGTCAGTATCCGTATCGGCCTTCAAGCCGTTGTCCTGGGTACCGCCGCCGGCCTCTTCCTGGGTATCGGCGCGGCCCTGAAACACGGCGGCTTTCTGGATACCCTCTGCACCTTCCTCTCCGTGGTCTGCGTCAGTATCCCTTCCTACGTGTTCGCCCTCTGCCTCTCCTACCTGGTGGGTTTCAAGACTGGGTGGTTCCCCCTGATCTACCGGACGGATCAGGCTTTCATGTCCGGCGTTATGCCCACCATCGCCCTGAGCCTCTCCCCCATGGCGAACATTGCCCGTTTTACCCGGGTAGAAATGCTGGAGGCCCTGGACTCCGATTATGTACAGCTTGCGGAGAGCAAGGGGGTAAGGGGGTTCCGGCTTGTCTTCGGCCACGTACTCCGCAACGCCCTTATTCCGATTGTAACGGTCCTGGGGCCCATGATCGTGGGGCTTTTAACCGGCAGCCTGGTTATCGAAAAGATATTTTCCGTTCCCGGCATAGGGCAGCTCCTGATCACCTCCATCCAGACAAACGACTACAACGTTATTGTGGTCATGTCGTTTTTATACAGCGCCCTCTACATCGGGATAATGCTGGTGGTAGATATACTGTACGGTATAATCGACCCCCGGATAAGAATTGTTAAGGAGAAGCAGGATGACTAAAGCGCCCCTCTACGAAGAGACAATACCCCCGGAGGAATTCAGGTTTATAAGCCCCGCCGAGGCCCTTGTCCTTTCCGGCCTCATCCAAGCTTCCGGGGAAAAGGAGTCTTACTTCCGGGATACCGTAAAACGACTCCGGAAAAACAAGGGCGCCATGGCCGGCCTTTTTTGTATCGTTTTTATTGTGAGCATGGCAATCGCCGGCCCCTTCCTCAACGATTTCCGTTACGACCAGCAGATAACCGGCAATGAAAGCATGGCGCCCCGCGTACCGGGCCTTGAAAAATGGGGGATCTTCGACGGCAGGGAAAATCTCCATACCTCCACCGGGGTACGGGAAATCAACCGCTACGCCCAGGTGGAAAACGGCGGGCAGTATTACTACTGGTTCGGCAGCGACACCCTGGGGCGGGACATCTTTACCCGCACCTGGGAAGGAACCCGTATCTCCCTTTTCGTTGCCCTGGTAGCGGTACTGGTGGATGTTTTTATCGGCATCCTCTACGGGTTTACCTCCGCCTACTTCGGCGGCAAGGTGGATATCCTTATGCAGCGGATCATCGAGATTATCCACGGCATACCCACCCTGGTCATCGTAACCCTGCTCATCATGCTGCTCCGTCCGGGGATCCTGAGCGTTACCCTTACCATCATGCTGACAGGCTGGATAGGGATGAGCCGCATGGCCCGGGCCCAGATGCTCAAGCTGAAAGACCGGGAGTACGCCCTGGCCGCCCGAACCCTGGGGGCCGGTGACCTAAGGGTAATCTTTCAGGAGATCCTGCCCAACTCCTTCGGCCAGCTTTTGGTCATGTCCATGTTCTCCATACCCGGCGCCATCTTTACCGAGGCTTTCCTCGCCTTTATCGGTATCGGTATCCCCGTACCCCTGGCATCCCTGGGTTCCCTGATCTCAGAATCTTTCCGTTCCCTCACCAGCCATCCGTACATGATAGTTTCCCCGGTGCTTGTGCTGGCGGCGCTGATGCTGAGTTTCAACCTCCTGGCCGACGGCCTCCGGGACGCCCTGGACCCCAGCATGAAGGAGAAGTGAATGAACGACAGTAATCTGATCCTGAATGTAAAGGGGCTTTCGGTTTCGTTTAGCACGAGCCGCGGGATGGTCAGGGCGGTGCGGAACCTGGATCTGGAACTCCGCAAAGGGGAGACCCTGGCCATTGTGGGGGAATCCGGGAGCGGGAAGTCGGTTACGGTGAAGAGTCTCATCGGTATATTGAGCAAGAACGGGACGGTGGACTCCGGGCTGGCCATGTTCCGGTACAAGGCTGGCGGCGTGGAACGGGAAGTGGACCTCCTCTCCCTCAGCAAAAAGGAGATGAGGCGGAACATCAACGGGAAACGGATTTCCATGATCTTCCAGGATCCCATGACCTCGCTAAACCCGACCATGGCGGTGGGGACCCAGATAGCGGAGAGCATAGGGGTACACAATCTGGAGGAGACCATGACGGTAGGGGAGCAGATAGCGGAAGCCATGAGGGTCCATGAGAAGATAAGCCGGAAGGCGGCCATGAACCGGGCCCTGGAACTCCTCGGAATGGTCGGCATAGACGAGCCGGACAGGCGGCTCAAGAGTTACCCCCACCAGCTTTCCGGGGGCATGAGGCAGCGGGTGGTTATCGCCATAGCCCTGGCCTGCGGGCCGGAAGTATTGATCTGTGATGAACCCACCACCGCTTTGGACGTAACGATTCAGGAAAAGATCCTGCGGCTCATCCGGAAAATCCAGGAGAAGACGGGAATATCGGTGATCTACATCACCCATGACATGGGGGTAGTGGCGAAGGTTGCGGACTATGTAACGGTGATGTACGCCGGGCGCATCGTGGAACGGGGGACCGCGGAGGAGATCTTCTACCATGCCCGGCATCCCTACACTTGGGGCCTGCTTTTGGCCATGCCGGATCTCTACACCGAGGACGAGAGCCTCTACACCATACCGGGGAACCCGCCGGATCTGCTCCAGGAGATCCGGGGGGACGCCTTCGCGGTGCGGAACCCCAGGCCCTTGTACATCGACACGGTACGGGAGCCGCCCTTGTTTCAGATAAGCCCGACCCACTACGCGGCGACATGGCTGCTCCACCGGGACGCGCCGAAGCTGGATGCGCCCGATGAATTACGGAAACGGATAGACCGGATGCTCAAGGAGGCGGCTTATGACAGTTCTTCACTCTGAGGACGCCGCAGGCATGGCCGGCGCCGGTACAAGCCGGGACGCCGCGCCTCTGCTGCGGGTTCGGGATCTCAGGCAGTACTTCCGGGTTAACAAAAGGTATACCGTCAAGGCAGTGGACGGGGTCTCCTTTGATATTTTCCCCGGGGAAACCTACGGCCTGGTGGGGGAATCGGGCAGCGGCAAGTCCACCATCGGCAGGGCGATTATCAGGCTCTACAAACCTACCGCCGGGACTATCGGGTTCAAAGGCCGGGACATTTCGGGAAACCTGGACAGGGAAACACGCCTGGTTCTGCGTACCAAGATGCAGATGATCTTCCAGGATCCCATGGCGAGCCTTAACCCCCGCAAGAAGGTTGTTGAAATCATCTCCCAGGGACTGCGCTACCACAAACTCTACTCAAA
>JAISWN010000155.1 GCA_031271075.1 Treponema sp. | reverse complement strand
TTCTGGAACGGAAGGAGGAACTTGACAGGCAGCAGCGCAAACTGTACCTGATGCTTTTCGGCGAAGAAACAAAACCGGCCAACAAAGCCGAAAACAGGATGACCTACAGCCAGTTTGTTACCGCCCTAAAAACTTTGTTTCCCTCTCCCACACCGGAACTCGCCCTTCCCGTAAATGAAAAGCAGGCGGTAAGCCAGGAAACCATCCTTGCCCTTTACCATTCGGCCCTGTACCAGGAAAGCGGGGCCTTTACGGGGGAAGATGTAACCGCCTCCCTGGGAGTACTGAACGTATGGCTTGAAAAAGAGGAAGCTAAATCCCAGGAGAAGCTTGCTGAGGAAGAGTCGCGGTTGAAGAATATCCAGAGGAACGCGGCGGCGGAGTACGGGGCCTTTCTTGGGGCGGAACAGGAGATACCGGAGGAAATGAGAGAGCGGCTCAGGAACTATGCCCGGCTGGCGGCAGATCAGAGCCTGAGCGTGGTGGAGCGGAACAATGCCGCCGCTGCCTATGACGCGCTGTTTGCGGAGATAAGGCCGGCCTCGGAAGAACTGCGGGGAATCGTAAAAGCGATGGCGGAAAAAGCCTGGGGGGCGGGAACATGGAACAGTAAATCGGCTTCCCTTGCTCTAGCTGAATTCAGAGGGGATCTTTTTAATACCCTGATCTTCTACAGCCGGGACAACGAGGAATATTCACAAAAAGCCCTGGAAGATCTGGAAAACGCGGCTGTGGCGGCTATAGACAAGGGGGCGCTGAGTCCCCTGGATGTAAAGGAACATGAATGGAAACTCCTCCGGGAAGACTGGACAAAACAGTACAACCGATGGGCAGAACAGTCCGCGGAGATCCTGCGCCTGTCGAAAAACGAATGGGAGAAGGCGCGTGAAAGGCTGAACGAGGGGTATTATGAATGGCGGAACAGATTCTCCGGGGAGTATAACGCGAAGAACGCCGAATGGGAGCTGAACTACCTCGGTTTTGTCATGGCAAAGCGGGACTGGGTGGAAGAACAGTACCTTCGGGCGGAAGAAGCGGGGAACGGTGAAACGCTGGAACGGCTGGGAATGGAAACCGAAGAAGCCATTGCGGAAGCTCTGGCCGAACTCGCGATCCTGCGGATGAGCCGGGACGATATGGATCTTGGCGGGTATCTGGAAATTCTTTTGACGGACACCATGCTTCCCGAACTCCTGGCCCATGCCGGGAACCTTGAGAACCGGGGTGGGATTGTCCTTGCGCCTGTTGGACCGGGATCCAGACGGAGCCAGGAAGCCGCCTCGCTTGCGGCGGCCGAGAAGACCCTTGGAGAGATAAACGAAGATATCAGGAAGGCCGCGGCAAACCTGGCCGCTTTGCAATCGCTGAAAAGGCTGGAGGAAATCAAGCGGCAGATCCTCAGTTCTATTGAAGAGGGAAACAGCGATACTTGGGAATGGGAAAGAAAAATGGTAACCGAGGGAGGCTACAGCACCGACGGAATAATAAGCAGGGAGATAGCAACCGACGCCAGCCTCTTTTCGGTAAAGACGGAGAGGCAGACGGTACACCGTTATCAGTATTACACCGCCCCGGAGCCCTATACCCATGTCGATCTGAGCCCTCTGTCTGTTGCCGCCCTGGATCCGGAAACGGTAATCCTTATGGTAGCCCAGGCCGAACAGGATCTCAAAGAATGGGGGGCCGAACTGCTGAGTACCAAGGCGCGGGACGGAAGGGAAGGAAAAATGGAGGCCCACATAGGCTACGCTCCGAAATTCAAGGACGAGCCGAATTTAAACAGCAGCGCCCTTGCAAACGTACAGGAAATGGGCAGCGGGGAGATCGGCCTCATAATGCTTGATTATCAGTGGAATTCAATGCTTGCCCGGCGGGGCATAGCGGAAATGGCAAAGCCGGTTTATGACCAGAAATTCTGGATAAACACCAGCGACAGTATTTTCCTTGAACCTCCCACAGCAAGAGGCGTGGCGGATATGGGGATGCAGATAGTCGCGGGAATGGCAATGAGCGCGGCAAACGCGGTGAGCGGCGAATCAGGCGCCGGAATGGCTGTATACGCCGGCGTCAACATGATCGACGATCTGCTGTTCGGCGTTACGGATCTGGCCGGGGGATACAAAAGCCCTGAAGAGGTGGGAAGGGATCTGGGAAGGAAAAGCCTCATGACGGCGGCGGGAGCTGTTACCGGGGCGGCCTTGGGCGGCCTTGGAATTACGGAAAAGGTATCCGGCGCTGTTACCCGGAACCTTGGAGAGGGCTTTTGGGGAAGCATGGCGAACACTGCCGCCGTATCAACGGTTAACGGGCTGCAAAGTTTCGCGGGCGGAACGGTAACCAGCGCGCTCTCGGCGGCCTATTGGGATGGAGATGGGAGCCTTGGCTGGTCTTGGGATCTGTTCCAGGAGGGCTTTAAGGGAACCCTGGCCAACACGGTCAGCGGGATTACCGGATCAATGGCAAGCGGTTTACTGGGACAGTTGAACCTGGGGACCAACGGCGTTCTGGCCGGCGGTTTCAACCAACTGCAAAAACTTGATATGGCCCAGATGAACAAGTTCCTGGGAGATATGGCCGCCAACGCGGTAAGCTATCAGATGACCGGCAGCGCCAGCTTTAACATCCTGCGGTATTCGAAAAATTTCAAGGATACATATTATTCCACGGGCCTTCTGGAACTGCGGGTTGGGGACGAGGGGATCAGCGCCCGGCTCGGCACGGGGGGCATGGATGCCAGCCTTGGCGCCATAGGCTCCACCCTCAAGGGAATGGTAAACTGGGGCCTCAGCGGCGGTTCCGAAATTGCCGCCCGCCGGGACGGTGTAAAAAACGCGGCAACGGCCCTGCGATCCCAGTGGGGTTACGGGGACGGAGAGGCAAAAGACAGGCTCCTGTCCATCCTGGTCGGCAGTACCAGGCTTGCCAGGGGGGACGAAAAGGCGGAGGAGGATGCCGAAACGATCACCGGCCAAAACGGGAGAATTGAATTGCTCAACCGCTACCAGGATGAGATGAGCCATGGCGAGCAACTCCTTATGGGAGTGGTTCTGCAGCACGAAGCCTACCGGGACAGTATGGTTAGCGCCGACAATTTCCTGGAAACCAGGGATGCGGTATCGGCCCATACGGAAATGGCGATACGGATGCTTTTGGGCGGGGAAAGTCTTGCCTTCAACGATAACATGGTAAGGGATCTTGTTGCCTACGTGAATGCCGGCGGGGACGCGGGTAAGTTCAACGCTTATGTTGACGAGACTTACGATTCCAGCGGGGATTACTGGCTTTTGAAGACCGACGGAACAATAGTTGATGACAACTCCCCGGATTTACACTGGGAAGCGGTTGTTAAAAAGAATAAAGCAGGCAAGGACTACTACAAGACTATCTGGTATGCCGGTAAGGGGATGAGCAAGGAAGAAAGCCTTGTGGCCCTGCTTGGCGGAAAAGAAAGGGCCCTGCAGCTTTTACAGGGAAATGATGTTTCCGGCGCGGACGGCGTATCAGGACAAAGCATCGGTGAGCTGATCCTGAAAAACTATCTGGGAGAAAACGATGTTTTGTCCCTTGCCTATTCCCAATTCGACATAAAAGGCGTTACCGGGAAGGACTGGCAGGCCATATACGATTCATATACGGCGCATGAAACCTTTTTCAATAACAATAGCTGGATATCGGGGAGGGAGGATCTGCTGACCCGCGCGAATTTAGGAGACAAGGTGACAACGAAACTTGAGTATTATTCCCTTTTGTTCGACCTCTTAACAAAAAAACTAGCCTTGTCAGGCACGGCTTACGAAAACGATCCTCTTGCTTATCTGGAGACTAACACCGAAATCGTTCAATTTGGAGGGATGGGATCGGTAAGGGTAAACAGCGCCATAGCGCCTGATTTGAGTAAGGCTCTGGAAGCGACAAAATCGCAGGGAGGGGCCATTCCCGCAATTTCCGGCGGTTTGTCTATCCGTCTCATAAACAACGATACGCTGGACAAGCTGGAATTAAGTAACCACGCCACCGGAATGGCCGTTGATTTTGACGCCGCCAATAACAGGCAGTATTTTATCGGGACATACGCACGGAATAACCCGGAATTTAACAATTATCTGAAAAGCCGTGACATTTCCCTTTCCGCGGCCACTGCCGCCGGGTATGACGCGAACCAAAAACTTGCCAAGGCGTTTGACGGTTACGAAACTTATCTGGAAGGCAGAAAGGATTTCTATATGCGGGAAGCGGGATATCAATTATATTTGATATCAAACCAGCTGTACCCCCTCGTTGATTTTGCCGCTTTGGATTCTGCCACTGAACGGTTTAATTATTACAATAATCTGCTGAAAGATATCAATTTGATTCCTAAACTCAGTTTTTCTATGGATAAAGTCTTCGTTGAAAACATGCGGAATCACTTTGAGTGGGGCGGCAGCTGGAAATATCAGAAAGATTACATGCACTTTGAGGCGAAAAGGTAACATGCTTTTACCCCCGTTTTACCGGCTGCGGCCCGGGGGGTTCTTCATTTTTCCGCCTCTCGGTGCTAGTCTGAACCAAGCGGGCGCGGGCCGTCTTTCCCGCGTTCCCGAGGAGGTTCCCCTTGCGTTACACCCCCCCTGATCCCGACCCGGTGTTCGATTCACTTGCGCCCCTTGCCCGGGGACTGGGTCTTTCCCTGGTGGAACTCACCGTGTCCCGGCATAGGGGGACTGTGCGGATCCACGCCGTGGTTTACCGGAAAGGGGATGTGAGCCTGGACGATTGTTCCGCCTTCCACCGGGCCGCCCTGCCCCGGCTGGACCTGGCCTTCCCCGGCCAGGATCTGTACATGGAGGTATCTTCCCCAGGCATAGACCGGCTGATCAGGGACGGGCGCGAGTTCGGCTGGTACCACGGGCACGGCGTCCGCTGTTACCGGACAGACAGATCCGGGTGGTTTTCCGGTATCCTCGCCGGCTCGGACGAAAAAGGAATTGAGCTTGAAACCGGGGAGGGGAGGGTGCGGCTCCCCTATGAAATCATCGCCAAGGCCCGGCTGGACGACCTGCCTCAATAAAGTCCAATCGAAACGATAACCAAAACGCCTCTTGACAACTATTTAAGGTTTTTTTATATTATTTTTGACAGTTTGAGATTCCATAAAAAAGGGCCGCTCAGACGACCCTTTTTTTATTTATGGGCAGGTTTAAAAGACCGGTTTTCCGGCCTGAACCGGAGCCCCAGGAGGTATAAAACGTGGCAACTGATATGTCTGAGGCGATCCGGCAGATTAGCCAGGATCGGGGAATTTCAGAGGAGCTTATCCTTAAGACTATCGAAGACACCCTTATCGCAGCCTATAAACGCCGTTTCGGAAACGCCGATAACGCCATAGTCCGGTTTTCCGACGATAACCGGGAAGTATCAATTTATGCGCAAAAGCAGATTGTTGACGGGGTCTACGATCCGGTGGCGGAAATAGACCTGGAAGAAGCCCGGGAATTGAATCCCGACGCGGAAATCGGGGATGAGATCCTTATCGAGGTTGATCCCAAGGAGTTCGACCGCCTCGCGGTACAGAGCGCCAAACAGACCGCCCACCAATCCATCCGGGAGATACAAAAGGACAGTCTCTATTCGGAATTCAAGGACAAGGTAGGGGAGATCGTCATCGGTTACTATCAGCGGGAACGGAACGGTACTATCTATGTGGATCTGGGCAAAATGGAGGGGATCTTTCCCAAAAAGCAGCAGTCCCCCCGGGAGACCTACCACGTGAACGACCGGATCAAAGCCCTGATTACCGAGGTGAACAAAACCCCTTCGGGGCTTCAGGTGGTCCTTTCCCGGACTCATACGGATTTTGTTAAAGCCGTTTTTGAGCTGGAGGTGCCTGAGATTTACGACAAAACCGTGGAAATACACAAGATCGTCCGGGAGCCGGGCTACCGGACCAAACTGGCGGTCTATTCCAACCGGGATGATGTGGATCCGGTGGGGGCCTGTGTGGGCCTTAAAGGGGTGCGTATCCAGGCGGTTATCAAGGAACTGGAAGGGGAAAAGATCGATATCCTCAAGTACGATCCCGATCCCCGGCGTTTCATCAAAAACGCCCTGTCCCCCGCGGATGTACGGGACGTTATCATTCTTGACGAGGGGAAGCATCAGGCCTTGGCGGTGGTAAACGATTCGCAGCTTTCCCTGGCTATCGGCAAACAGGGACTCAATGTCAGGCTGGCAAACCGGCTGGTGGACTGGAACATCGACGTTAAGACGGACGCCCAGTTCGAGGAAATGGATATCGCCGCCGAATCCCGGCGGGCCGTATCGGAGCTGTTTGGCGATGCGGACGAGTACGGCGAGGAATTTTCCCGGATCTCCGAGCTTCCCGGGGTGAATCCGGAGGTAGTGGCGGCTCTGGCGGAAGGCAACATAGAGTTCATCGAGGATTTCCTCGCCCTTACGCCGGAAGAGCTGGAAGAATTCAACGGCGTTACGGTGGAACAGTTTGAGGCGCTTCGCAGGCTCATTGAAGAGTATGTGGAGATTGTGGAAGAAGAAATGGTTGCCGATACCGGGGACGCCGCCGAAGAGGCGGGCTTGGATGAGGCGGAAGCGGAAGAGGAAGCCGAAATTGAGGAATACCTGTGCCCCGAATGCGGCGCTAAAATTACGGTGGACATGACGAGTTGTCCGAATTGCGGTATCGGTTTGAGTTTTGAATACGAAGACGAACAGCAATAACTAACGAAAACAAAGGTGGATCATGGCTGAGGATTTAGAAAATACCCAAAAACCTAAAGCGGAACTCATTAAGCACGCGCAAAACGAGCGTGAATCGCCCGCCGGAGGAAACGCGGCTTCAGGCCCGGAACACGGAGAACGCCGGAAGGTCATCGTGGTTAAGAAGAAGGTTCCGCAGGCCCCCTCCGCGTCTGTTCCCGGAACGGCAAAAAGGCCTCAGCCCAGGGTAGTGGTAGCGTCTCATCCGGATGCCGGGCATACGGCGGAAGTTCCGGCCAGGCAAAAAGCCCGGATTTCCCCGGAAGCTTCTCCTCCCGGTGAAGCCGAAACCGTGCCGCGGCAGGGCGCCGCGCCGGAACCTCAGGATCTGCCCCCTGAGCCGCGGAAGGCCAGTCTTCCGGAGGCGGCTTCCGTTTCCGGGAATGTTCCTCCCGTACCGGTTTCGGAGTCTAAGCCCGGCCAGGAGGAAACCAAACGGGAAGCCCGGAATGGAAACCAGGTGATGTCTTTTCCCACCGCCCAGCGGCCCAATGCCGTAGCGGGACGGGTAGGCGGCAAGCCGGTAGGCCGGAGCAGGGATGAAAATTCCCGCTTTGGTTCCCAGTCCCCCTTCCCGGGCAGGCCTGCCGGCGCGGCAGGCCGGGTAGGCGGCAGGCCCGTAGGCCCTCGCCAGGATGCGGATGGGCCGCGTCCCGGTTTCGGCACGGGTCAGGCGGGTCCCCGGCCCGGCGGCGGGCGTCCCGGTTTCGGCGTAGGCCAGGCAGGTTCCCGGCCCGGCGGCGGGCGTCCCGGTTTCGGCGCAGGCCAGGCAGGTTCCCGGCCCGGCGGCGGAAGGCCCGGCGTCAACCGGGGAGGGGAGGGGATGCCGGCCTCCGGCACCCTGACTGAAGGCAAAACCGTAGCCAAGCGTTCCTTTAAGGCGAAAAAGCCCATCTACACCCGGAAAGAAAAAGAACTGGAGATGGAGGAGAAACTCCTCAAGACCAAAAAGAAAATTACCCATGTGGCAAATCCCATACCCAAGTCCATTGAGATTATGGACGTGGTTTCCGTATCGGAACTTGCCCGTAAGATGAATCTCAAGGTATCGGATCTGATCCAGAAGCTGATGAGCATGGGTATGATGGTTACCATCAACCAGCAGATCGACGCCGACACCGCCGCTATCCTGGCCGGCGAATACGGCGCGGATGTAAAGATCATCAGCCTTTACGACGAGACCCAGATTGAAACCGTCTCCGACGAGGGGGCCGATATGACTCCCCGGCCGCCGGTGGTTACCGTGATGGGTCACGTCGACCACGGAAAGACCAAGCTGCTGGACGCGATCCGCAGCGCCGACGTGGTATCCGGGGAATTCGGCGGCATAACCCAGCATATCGGCGCCTATATGGTGGACACTCCCAAGGGGCGGATCACCTTCCTCGACACTCCCGGCCACGAGGCTTTTACCCGTATGCGGGCCCGGGGCGCCCAGGTTACCGACATTGTGGTTCTGGTGGTGGCCGCCGACGACGGGGTCATGCCCCAGACCGAGGAAGCTATCAACCACGCCAAAGAGGCGGGGGTTCCCATTATCGTGGCGGTGAACAAGATAGATAAGCCGGAGGCGAACCCCGACAGGGTCAAGAGCCAGCTTTCCGACCTGGGGCTCATGCCCGAAGAATGGGGCGGGCAGACCATGTTTGTGGAACTTTCCGCCCTGCAGAAAACCGGTATCGACAAGCTCATTGAGACCATACTCCTGGAGGCGGAGATCCTGGATCTCAAGGCCAACTACAACCGTACCGCGGAAGGAAAGATCCTGGAATCCCGGATAGATCACGGCAGGGGCATCGTGGCCACCGTGCTGGTGGAGAAGGGGACCCTCATGATCGGCGATTCCTTTGTGGCGGGGATCTGGCCGGGCAAGGTCAGGGCGCTTTTCAACGACAAGGGCGACAAGCTGGAAGAGGCCACCCCCTCCATGCCCATAGAGGTCTTGGGCTTTGAGGGTATCCCCAACGCCGGGGATCCGCTCCAGGTAGTGGAAGACGAAAAGGCCGCCCGGGGTTTCTCCAGCAAAAGGCAGGAACTCAAGCGCGTGGAGGACGCGAAAAACGTCAGGAAGATAACCCTGGACAATCTCCGCGAGACCATCAGCGACGGGGCCATACAGGAACTCAAGGTGATCATCAAGGCCGATGTGCAGGGCTCTGCGGAGGCGCTGCGTTCCAGCCTGGAGAAACTCTCCACCAGCGAAGTAAGGCTCCACGTTATCCAGGCTCTTCCCGGGGCCATCAACGAGGGGGATGTGGATCTTGCCATCGCCAGCAACGCTATTATCATCGGTTTTAACGTGCGGCCGGTCCCCAAGGCCAAGAGCCTGGCGGATCAGGAAAAGGTGGACATCCGCCGTTACAATATCATTTACAAGGCGGTGGAGGAGATCCAGCAGGCCATGGAGGGGATGCTCAAGCCCGAAACCAGGGAAGAGATCATCGCCACCGTGGAAGTGCGGAA
>JAISWN010000138.1 GCA_031271075.1 Treponema sp. | reverse complement strand
ATCGTGGCGGTTCCGAAGATGATCCCCATGAAGATGGCCAGGGGCGTCGGTTTGATGTCCGCCCCGGCGTAGTACATGAAGTACATCACGGCGATAAAGCTGAAACCGCTTACCAGGGTGCTGAAAAAGGTACAGAAGACCGTTTTTACCACCCCGGCGGCGGGGAAGCGGAGCTTCTCCAGGGGAATTTTGATGAAAAGACACATGGCTATGGCCCCCAGCAGCTCGCTGGCGAAGTTGATGTAGGGCTGGCCGGGGAAAAACTGGCAGATAGCCCCGGAAAGAAGCCCGATAATCGCCGCCTCAACCATGCCGGGCCTTAACAGCATGATGACAAGACAGTACATGGCGATAATGAAGTTGGGCTTCATCCCGAAGTTGATCACCGAGCCGACGAAAAATTTGAGCACCGCCCCGGCGGCCAGGAGCATACCGATAAGCAGCATGTCCCTGATGTCCAGCCCCTTCTTCTCCCTCCGGGCCACTTCCCGCTTTTCCGCCGCCTGCCCGTCCGGGACTCCCGTCCCTTTCCCGATAGTTTCCATGATTCAATCCTCCGTTTCTGTATATAGAGTCGTTTCTATACACAAGAACATACAGCGGGAAAAAACCTTTGTCAAGGCCCGTCCGCAATTTTCGGCAGCAAATTTCAGTTTAAAAGAGCCGACGACGAATTAACGAATGACCCTGATTATTTCCCCATCCGTTCCTCCGGCCGCACTCGGTATTCCAACAACTTCTTTGACACTTCCAGCCGCCGCTTCACAAACCTTGTCTCCAAGGCCCATGCATCGGACCTTTGGTCCGCCCGGACTAAAAGTCCGCCGCTTCCGGTGATTTGCTAATCCTTTCCGGCCCGGCAAAAATGAGGTATTATTAAAAAGGGGTAGCTAATGGCCGCGATACGGTTTGACGAAACGGAAGACCTGATAGATATATGCCTGGACAACGTTTTCAAGGCGGTATTTGCCCGGGACACGGCGGAGTCCCGTGGGGCCCTCTCGGCCCTTTTGTCGGCGGTAACGGGGCGGGAGCTGAGGGTGGCCGCGCTTACGATTAACGAGCCGCCGATAGACAATCTGAGGGACAGGCAAATCCTAACGGAGGAGTTATCGAAGGTGGAAGTGGTGATAGAGAAACCCGTTGGGAAGATGAGCGGAGCGGAACACTGGGCGGTATTTTTCCGGTATATAACGGACAAGGGGAAGCGGAAAAAGATCAATGAGGTAATGGAGAGTGAGGAGGGGATAGCGATGGCGGGAGAGGTATTGGTGAGGATAAGCCGGGACGAGGTAGAGCGGGCACGATTGATGAGTGAGTACAAGTATGTGGTAGACACGCAGAGCAAAGTTGTGCAGGCGAAACGGGAGGGTATCCGGGAGGGTATCCTGAAAGGAGAGCAAAAGAAAGCGCTTGAGTTTGCCCAAAGGCTGAAAAGGCGCGGAGTGGCGGCGGAGCAGATAGCCGAAGATACGGGCCTAACCTTAAAACAGATAGACGAGGTGTAACTCGTGTTATGCGTTGTGATACGCCCGGAGATCGCAGACCGCCTGCTCGTAGTCGATAAGGCTTGTTATCACGGGATTTTTACCGCAGACCTGACATTCCGGGTCCGCTTTAATTTCAACTTTCCTGAATTCCATGCTCAGGGCGTTGTAGCTAAGCAGCCAGCCGTTCAAAAGGCCGTCCATGCCCAAAAGGTATTTCAGGGCCTCGGTAGCCTGGAGGGTTCCGATAAGCCCGCCCATAACCCCCAGGACGCCCGCCTCCCGGCAACTGGGTACCGCGCCGGCGGGCGGCGGATTCCTGAACACACAGCGGTAACAGGGGCCTTTTCCGGGGATGTAGGTTAAAAGCTGGCCCTGGAAGCGGATAATCCCCCCATGGGAAAAAGGCTTCCCCGCCATTACGCAGGCATCGTTGATAAGGAATTTGATAGGGAAATTATCGGTTCCGTCGATGATGAAGTCGTAATCCCGGTCTTTGATGATGTCAACGATATTGGCCGAGTTGATCCACTCGTGGTAAGTTACCACCTCCACATCCGGGTTCATGGCGTTCATGGTTTCCCTGGCCGATTGAACCTTGGGTTTCCCCAGATCGGGGGTGGCATGGATGATCTGCCGCTGGAGGTTGGAGAGATCCACCGAATCGGCGTCGGCGATGCCGATAGTGCCTACCCCGGCGGCGGCCAGGTACATGGCCGCGGGAGCGCCCAATCCCCCCGCCCCGATGACGAGGATCTTTCCCCCCATGATCCGCTTCTGCCCCTTAACCCCCACCTCCTTAAGGATGATGTGCCGGGAGTAGCGTTCCAGTTGTTCATCGGTAAAGGCCATTACTGTAATCCGCCTTTGACTACCCTCAGCAGAAAGGTTCCGTCTTCCGCCTGGGTAACGCTGGTTACCTTGTGGCCCTCGTCCTTCAGGCTCCGGGGCACGTTTTGTATCGGCTCCCCGCTGTTAAGCCGGACTTCCAGGATCTGGCCGTCCTCCAGTTCCTCCAGGGCCACCTTCGTCTTAACGAAAGTAACCGGGCACACCACGTTGGTAATGTCCACCCTGGCGTCCGCAGGGGGCAGGGTTTCCGCCGGATCGCTCATCGCACCGCCTCCTCTACCTGTTTTTTCAGATCCGCGCTTCCCAGCCGGGCGATGGTCCTGCCGAAACGCTCGCTGGGCCTGCCGTTGGCCTCGTAAAATTTGATGGCCGCGTCCGCCGCGTTAAAGACCTTTTCTTTTTCAAAGAGAAGGGGCAGGAGGCGGCGCCCCTCTTTTATCTCGTTGCCGAACATACCGCCAAAGGAGAGGAGATACCCGTTTTTCCCCTCCCAGGCCCCAGAGGGGCAGCTTTTAACACATTTCCCGCAGAAAACGCAGCCCGGCTCGTCGAAACTCAGCTCCTTTTTCCCCTTGTCCACCTTTACCAGGGCGGGAGGGCAAACCGCCTCGCAGAGGCCGCACCAGGTGCAGAGATCCTTTTTCCATCGGGGGAAGACACCACCCTTGATGCCCAGATCGTTTTCCTCGGCTTTAAGGCAGTTGTTCCGGCATCCGGTAATGCCTATTTTGAATTTGTGGGGAAGCTCCCGGCCGAAGTAGCGGCTGTCCAGTTCCCCGGCCAGATTGCTGGTTTCTATGGCGGCGCTGGGGCAGACGGCCGATCCCTGGCAGGCGGTAACGGTCCTGACCCGGGGGCCGCAGACCCCTACGCTCACCCCCCCTTCGGCAAGTTCCCTCTTTACCGCATCAATATCCTCCACGGAAATGAAGGGTATTTCCACCCCCTGACGGGAGGTGAGATGGATATACCCCTTGCCGTATTTCCGGGCTATTTCGCCGATCTTTTGAACCTGCTCCGCCGTAAGCTGGCCGCCTATCACCTTGAGGCGCATGGAAAATTTCCCCGGCTGAACCTGCCTCATAAATCCGCCCTTTTTTAAGGCGG
>JAISWN010000083.1 GCA_031271075.1 Treponema sp. | reverse complement strand
TGCTTTAACGAAGGGGGCTACCGCCCCCTTCCGCTCTCAATCGGCTCATTTCGGGGCTAAAAGCCCCTTCATTCCGCCGATTTCCGCTATCCCCCGCAGGCGACTGAATAGTTACAAATTAAAGCTCAAGGGACGCGGCCTTAGCCGCCCAGTTTCTTTATCAGATCATCCGCCTTGGCGCGGTAGCGTTCCGGGGAGAGTTCGGCGGCCTGACGCAGGAATGTGAGCGCCTCGCCGTTCTTTCCCGCGGCTATGGCGTTGATCCCCAGGGCGTACAAAACCAGGGCCCGGTCGGCGCCGTTCTCGATGCTCTGCCGGTAATACTGCTCCGCCTGGTCGTGGCTGCCGTTTTCGTAGGCTAAAAGACCCAGGTAGTAGTAAGGGGCGTAGTGTTCGGGCTTCTGGTTCATGGCGCTCATGAAAGAGTATTCCGCCGTGAAAGCGTCCTTTGCCGCGTAGGCCGCCTCCCCGTCGGTCATAAACTCAAGAAAGGTTTTCCGGGAGTCCAGGTAGGAGAGAAAATCCGTCCGCATCCGGGCAAGATCCCCCCAGCGGCCCAGGTGGTCTCTTACTATCCGGGAATTCTGCGCCGCATCCGCCGCGGGGGAGAGGAGCATAAAACTTTCAATCAGGGACCGGAAGTAGTTTTCGTTCCCGCTGTTGAGGAAGAAAGATACCAGGGCCCAGGAAAGAGCCCGGAAATTTTCAGGTTCCCCCCCCTGATCCGCCAGGAGGATCGATTCCAGCGGGGGGAGGCTGTTTCCCGCGTTTTTTGCCGCCTCAAGCCAGGAGAGGTTTTCACTGTACTTCAGATCTTCGGCGGGGGAATACACCAGGGTGGTAAAATATATGGCAAAGCCCTCCCGCAGCCACGAGGGGGGGCTTGGGACAAAAGCCCGCAGGTACTGGACAAAAGCCTGGTAGGGAAGGGCGCGGCTTTCTTCCGCCCCGCCCCGGTTAATTACCAGTTCCCGCCGCCCGGCGTCCTGGTAGTGGATGTACACCGCCCCGGGCCTTGTCCCCCCAATCCGGAAGGATATGTAGGAATTGTAGGCCTCCGTATCTTTTATGATCCGGACTTTAAGGGGAGCGTCCAGCCTGGCGGGGTCAAACCGGAAAAGCTGGGTATAGACCGAGAAACGGCTTTCCATTTCCCGGGCAAGGGCGTCCAGTTCCCCCCTGTCCGCGGAAGCCTCCGCCTCCCCGGTTCCGCTTACTACTTCGTAACGCTGATTTGAAACCTGCTGTCCCGAAACAGCCCGGATCAGCAGCATAAAAACAGTAATACTGCACCACGCTTTTTTCATAGATCCTCCCGTTTAATCGTGTCTTTGACCTTTAAGTCCCGCTGGATTATCTTGTCGATTATAATGTTTACTTCCTCAATGAGTATGCCGGTGTACCGTTCGATGTTTTCAATGATGTACTGCTGGAGTTCATGGATATTCCCCCCCAGTTGGATCCCGTAGGGCACGTCGATGGTGATCACCAGCCGGTACCCCATCTTATCGTCCTTTACCTGAATTTTTTTAACCCGGATATCGGAATTGTACTCGTCTACGCAGTGAATGACCATCTGGCTCAGGGCGGCCTCGGAAATAATCACCTTCCCCCGTTTGGAATATTCCGGCCGGACCACGGACTTTTCCAGGATCTTCGGCGTGGGGCCGATTCCCTCGGCGGGGCCGCCTGAGTCCACCTTTTTCTTTTTGAATATCCTTACCGCCTCGTAAAAGATGTTGGGGTAGCTCCGTTTAACCTCAATGGAAGGCAGGGGGATAACGTGTTTTCCCTCGATTTTCCGGGTACGGATGGCCTTTTCGATGTCTTCCTGGGAGGCGATATCCTCAATTTTGATGATCTTGTCCGGGTTTGGAAGCTGCAGCCGGGCGGCTATCTTGTTCACCATTTTTTCCGATGTTCCCAGGACCAGCACCTTCCGGATCTTTTCACTCTGGAGCTTCCGGGCCGCCTCGTCCCGCTGGGCCTTCTCGTCAAAAAGGGCTACCTTTACCGCCGCGAGGAAAGTTTTTTCTTTTTTTGCCGAATGGCCTGCCAGGATGCGGTTCTCCTTGATAAGGAGCCCGTCGTCGATGATGTACTCGATCCCGTATTTCTGGGCTACGAGCTTTGCCCGGAAGCTTTTGCCCGTACCGCTTTCCCCCACGAGAGCGTATACTTTGATCCTCCTGAAAGGCCAGAGGAAATCCCAGAACATTTCTTAAAATTATAGGGGGGAGGGCCGAAAAGATACAGAGGTCTAACAAAGCCGGCTTTCCCCCCGCAGGTGCGCGCCGCATGGACAAGGGCGGGGAAGGCGGCGTATGCTCGTTCAGGAGCGGGCGGTGCGGGCGGCGGAACGGTTTACGGAACAATGCAGGAAACGGCTGAGGGCGGAGATTGAGGATGCCGGGGGCAACGAGGTGCTGGCCCTGGGCTACCTTGACGAGGCGGGCATGGTGGCCCGGATTGCGGTAAGCGCCCGGGGCAAGGATGACCAGGTGCTGGCCCTTCTCGGCGATGGGGAGGATGGGCCGGATCTGTTCATCCACAACCACCCTTCCGGTTTTTTAAGCCCCAGCGACGACGATCTGGTTGTCTCGGGCAGGGCGGCCGAGGGGGGGATCGGCGCTTTCATCGTGGATAACCTGGTGGAGAAGGTCTACGTGGTGGCCGAGCCGGTACGCCGGCGGGGCCGCAAGGCCCTGGACCCGGAGGGGATCGTAGCCGCCCTGGAAGAAGGCGGCGCCATAGCCCGGCGGCTCCCGGTCTTCGAGGCCCGGCCGAGCCAGTTGGGCATGATGCGCATGGTTATCCGGGCTTTTAATGAAAACGCCATCGCCGCCTGCGAGGCGGGAACCGGGGTGGGCAAGTCCTTCGCCTACCTGCTTCCCGCGGTCAGTTACGCCCTGCTTAACGACGAGCGGATCGTGGTTTCTACCGCTACCATTACCCTCCAGCAGCAGCTTTTTGAAAAGGATATTCCCCTGGTCGCCGGGGCAATGGGCGGGAAAGAGGGAAAGAAGATCAAGGCCGTGCTGATGAAGGGCAGGGGGAACTACCTCTGCCGCCGCAGACTGGAAGACGCCATCAGGGAACCGGGGCTGGACGAGGCGGAGAACGAAGACATTGACCGTATAGCCGCCTGGGCGGAAACCAGCGGAACCGGAAGCCGGTCGGATCTTGCCTTTATGCCCCGGGAAGGGGCCTGGTCACGGGTCTGCTCCGAAGCGGACCTCTGTATGGGGATGCGCTGTCCCGAGCGGGAGCGCTGTTTTATCCTGATACTCAGGCGGGAGGCGGCGGATGCCCGGCTCCTGGTGGTAAACCACCACCTCCTCTTTGCCGACCTGGCAGCCCGGCAGGAGGGGGCGGGCTACGACAATACGGTGGTACTCCCCCCCTATACCCGGGTTATTGTGGACGAGGCCCACACCGTAGAGGGGGCCGCCACGTCTTTCTTCTCAAAGGAATTCAGCCGCCTGGGGATCTACCGTCAGCTTGGGCGGCTCTACCGCCGCCGGCGAACCCAGCGGAGCGGCCTCCTGCTCCGCGTGGCGGTACTGGCCCGGATGGAAGACAAGCCGGACGAAGGGGCGGCTATTATCGACGGAATCCGGGAAACGGTGGAGGCCCTGGATGCCGCCGCCCTGGAACTTTGCGGCGGGGAAGGCCGGTGGGCGGCTTCCGATCCCGGGGGAAAATTCCGGTTTACCGAAACCCGATCCGAGGCGGCCTCCGGGCTTTTCCCCTTCTTTATCAGCCTGCGTAAAAAGATCGGCTCCCTGGGAAACATCATCCGGGATATGCTTGAAGAACTGCCCGAGGACTGCGCCGACGATCCGGGGGTGTGGGAGATAAAAGCGATACTGCGCCGCCTGGAAAACACCGGGGCCGTCTGTTCGGCGTTTATTGAATTCCGGGAACGGCCCGGGGAAGTGATGTGGATAGAACGGCGGAGCGGTGGGGAAAACCGGAGGGAGCCCTGGGCGGCCTTTACGGTAACCCCGGTAAACGTGGCGCCCGGCCTTAAGGAAAGCCTCTTCGATCCCAACAAAACGGTGGTCTGCTGTTCCGCTACCCTTACGGTAG
>JAISWN010000034.1 GCA_031271075.1 Treponema sp. | reverse complement strand
GCCACGGGCGGGTAGATTCCCCGCTGGTAGAGTTCCCGGTCAAGGACTATCTGCCCCTCGGTGATGTAGCCTGAAAGATCCGGTATGGGGTGGCTTATGTCGTCGTTGGGCATGGTGAGGATGGGAAGCTGGGTAATGGAGCCTTCCGAGCCGGCGATCTTTCCGGCCCTCTCGTAAAGGGAGGCAAGCTCCGAGTAGAGGTAGCCGGGGTAGCCTTTCCGGCTGGGAACCTCGCCCCGGATGGAGGAAACCTCCCGCAGGGCCTCGCAGTAGTTGGTCATGTCGGTCATTACCACCAGGACGTGCATGTTCCGGTCGTAGGCCAGGTATTCCGCGGCGGTAAGGGCGCAACGGGGGGCCACGAGGCGTTCCAGGGAGGGGGCGTCGGCCAGGGACAGGAACACTACCACGTTGGCCAAGACCCCGGTCCGCTCAAAGTCGTCCAGGAAGAAGCGGGCCACGTCGTACTTAACCCCCATGGCGCAGAAGACCACCACGAAGGGTTCGGCGGATCTGCCCCCGCCGCTTCCCTTGGCGTCGATGATCGCGGCCTGGCGGACGATCTGGGCGGCCAGGTGGTTGTGGGGAAGCCCGTTGCCTGAAAATATCGGGAGTTTCTGGCCCCGGATCAGGGTGTTCATCCCGTCTATGGCGGAGATACCGGTCTGGATAAAGTCCCGGGGATACGTCCGGGCGTAGGGGTTGATGGGGAGGCCGTTCACATCCAGGGTGGTGGAGGAAAAAATGTCCCCAAAACCGTCGATGGGCTCCCCCAGGCCGTTAAAGACCCGGCCCAGAAGCCCCTTCCCCACCCTCAGTTCCATAGGCTTCCCCAGGAATTCCACCCGGGCCTCGTCGGTGGAAAGCCCCGTGTTGCTGCCGAAGATCTGGATGGCGGTCCAGTCCTCGCTCATGTCCACCACCCTGCCCAGCCGGCGGCCTTCCTCCCGGTCGTAGACCGCTACCACCTCGTTAAAGCCCACGTTGCGGCTCCGCCGGGTGATCACCACCGGCCCCTCTATCCGGTTAAGCCCCCGGTATTCGATGCCCCTCATAAAATCTCCTTGGTACGGTAGCTCCGCTCCAGCTCCTCAAGGCTCGACTTCATCTGGTTTTCAAAGTCTTCAAGGCCGCCCAAATCGTCGTTCTTCACCTTGCTTTTGAGCCGGGAAAGCCCTTCCCGGAGGGAGAGGCTTGTTATCTTGGTAAGGGGGGCGCCGAGTTTGATACAGGTATAGGAGCGGGTGTGGAAGTTCATGATCAGTTCCAGGAGCCGTACCTGCTTGGCGGGAACGCAGTACATATCCACTTCGTCAAAGGAATTCTGCTGGAGGAAGCCGTCTTTGATGATATCCGCGGTGATAAGCACCAGGCGCTGATCGTCCGGCAGGGCGTCGGGGCCGATGAGGCGGACAATCTCCGCCAGGCGCTGTTCCCGCTTGAGGAGATCCAGGGCTTCCTGCCGGGCCGCGGCCCAGTGGGGGTTCACCTTTTCCCACCAGGGCTTTACCTCCCCGGCGTACTCCGAATAGCTGTCTATCCAGCTTATGGCCGGGTAGTGCCGGGCGTTGGCCAGATCCCGATCCAGGGCCCAGAAACAGCGGATAAACCGCTTGGTGTGCTGGGTTACGGGCTCGGAGAAGTCGCCGCCCGGGGGAGACACGGCCCCGATGATCGATACGGATCCTTCAAAGCCGGAAAAGGTTCTGACCCTGCCCGCCCGCTCGTAGAATTCGGCAAGCCGGGTGGGAAGATAGGCGGGGAAACCCTCCTCCGCGGGCATCTCCTCCATGCGGCCCGAAAGTTCCCGCAGGGCCTCCGCCCAACGGCTGGTGGAATCCGCCATGATGGCCACGTGGTAGCCCATGTCCCGGTAGAACTCCGCCAGGGTAACCCCGGTGTAGATGGAAACCTCCCGGGCCGCCACGGGCATGTTGGAAGTGTTGGCGATGAGTATGGTCCGCTCCATAAGGGATCGGCCGCTGCGGGGATCCTGGAGCCGGGGGAACTCGGTAAGCACGTCGGTCATCTCGTTTCCCCGCTCGCCGCAGCCGATGTAGACGATCACATCGGCGTCGCACCATTTGGCAATGGCGTGCTGGGTCATGGTCTTACCGGTACCGAAGCCCCCGGGAATGGCGGCGGTTCCCCCCTTGGAGAGGGGGAAAAACACGTCGATAACCCGCTCCCCGGTAACCAGGGGCTGATCCGGGGAAAGCCGCTCCAGGCTGGGACGGGGCATCCGCACCGGCCACCACTGGGCCAGGGGAATCTCCTCCCCCCGGCTGGTACGGGCGGCGATTCCGCTGACCGTATAATCCCCCTCCGGGGAAAGGCCGGTGATCCCCCCTCCCCTGGTTCCGGGGGGAACCATTATTTTACAGGCAATGCTTTCGGTTTCTTTAACCGAACCCAGGACAAGGCCCGGCAGGGCCGCAACTTCCTCCCCCCCGGCGAGTCTGGCGGCCAGTTCCGGGTCGGGCACAAAGCGCCAGAGCCGGGAAGCGTCCAGGGGCTCTCCCCTTGCGCCGGGGGACATAAAGGCCCCGCTTTCTTTGTAGAGGGCCTCCAGGGGCCGCTGTATGCCGTCGTAGATGGTTCCCATAAGGCCGGGGCCCAGGAGGACCGAAAGGGGCCTGCCGGTGGACACCGCCAGGGCGCCGATGCGCAGTCCCGTCTCGTCCTCGTAGACCTGGATCACCGCCTCTTCTTTCTCCAGACGGACGATCTCCCCCACGATCCGCTTTTCCCCTACCTCAACCACGTCAAAAAGCCCCGCGCCCCCCAGTCCCTCCGCCCGGATGATGGGGCCGGATATCCGCTTTACCCTGCCCTGGATCATGACAAACCTCCGCCGCTTAGCCCGGCGAACTGCTCCGCCGCCTGAGCGCCGATAAGCGCCCGGGTAAGCTCGGCGCGGTAATCGGCCAG
>JAISWN010000024.1 GCA_031271075.1 Treponema sp. | reverse complement strand
GCGTCCCGTTTTTCCTCCCAGGCCCTTTTGGATCGCAGGAGCCAGTTGCCGGTAATCTCCAGGGCCTTTTCCGCCTCCCCCCGGGAGATCCCCCAGCCGGTACAGATATCAAGCTGCATCTGGATATCGCTATCGAGGATCCGCTGGATCTCCACCACCCCTTCGGGGCTGAGGAAATGCCGGGAACCGTCGATGTGGGACTGGAACAGGGCCCCTTCAGGGGTAACCTTGCGGAAGGGGGCCAGGGAAAACACCTGGAAGCCCCCCGAATCGGTAAGGATGTTTCTGTCCCAGTTCATAAAACCGTGGAGCCCCCCGGCGGCGGCGATTACTTCGGTTCCCGGGCGCAGGTAGAGATGGTAAGTGTTGGACAGGATTATTTCAAATCCGATCCCCGCAAGATCCTCCCGGCTCAGGGCCTTGACGGCGGCGTTGGTTCCCACCGGCATAAAGACCGGAGTCGAAACCTTTCCGTGGGGAAGATACAGGGTTCCTGTCCGGGCCCTGGTCTCCCTGTCCCGGTGCTTAACGGTAAAGATACTTTCCCCCATATCCGTTCCGGGCCTTATGTTTTCGCGCTTTGCAGGAGAATGATGCCGATAATAATAAAACTGCCAACCGGGAACCATGCCCCCGCAATAGGCGGGATGTATCCCAGCCGGGCCATCATCATGGTGATCATTTCCATCACGTAAAACACCACCGCCGCGGAGAGGCTTGCCAGGAGGCTCATGAGGAGGATGTTTTTCCGGAAACGCCCCCCCATGGAGATCGACAACACCATTACTACCAGGGAAGCGGTGGGAAAGGAGAACCGGTGGTAATATTCGGCCAGGGCCTTGATAAAGGGGAGCCCCGCGTTTTTCAGATCCTCTACCAGGAACCATGCCTCCCGGAAGGGAAGTTCCTCCACTTCCACCGCGTTCCGCCTGAAAGTATCCGGGTGTTCCCGGTATATGTCGGTTTCCTCCAGGGGCCTTACCCGGAGCAGATCCTCTTCGTACTCATAAATAAGCGGGGTAATGAGAACCCAGTATTCCCCGTTCCAGAAAGCCCGGGGCGCCCGTACCTGGGAGATAAACTCTCCCTTTTCGTTCTGCTCAACGATACTGAGCCCGTTCAGCACCTGCTCTATGTGATCGTAGTAGTCTACCGAATAGATCAACTTCCCGTTCCGGGTCTTTATTACAATGTCGGAATTATCTTCCGTCCGCTGCTGGTGGAGGTAGGTCCGCGAAAGGTCGTTTTTGATCCGCAGGGTCGGAATAACTATGGTATCATCAAAGTAAAAGGCAAACAGCGAAGCGAAAAAACCGATTGCCAGGAGCGGCATACTGAAACGCCAGAAGGGAACGCCGGAGGAAAAAATCGAAGTCAGCTCGTTTCTTGCGTACAGATCCCCCAGGGTGTAAGCCGCGGCAAAGAGGAGGGATATGGGCAGGGCGAAGGAAATGCTTTTGGGAATGTAATAAAAACTTACCCGGAGAATATCCCTTAGAGGCACCTCGTAGCTTATGTAGCGCCAGATATTGGCAAAAAGATCGATCAGGGAGAGAAGCAGCACAAACATGGATATGGCGACGAGAAATATAGGGAAAAACTGTTTTACCAGATACCGGTCCAGTATCATTTCCGGTTATTTCCTGATCCTGATGATACCCAGGATGATCCCGGCGGACACGGCAAGGATATTGGGAAGCCATATAGACCAGAAGGGGGGGTATCCCAGGCGGGCCCCCATGGTCTGCCCTCCCAGGAGGAGGGCCCAGTACAGCACCGAGATAAGGAGCCCCAGGATGAAGCCCACGGTTTGCCCGCTCTTTTTTGCCATGAGTCCCAGGGAGACCGCCAGGAGGACAAAGGAAAGGGCCCCAAAGGGTATCGAGAATTTCTTGTAATACTCAAAAAGGTAACGGAGAAGCGTCCGATCCTGCCGCAGAATCGCAAGGGTCTGAGTTTCCCGCTGAAAGTTCGCAAAGAGACTGCTCCGCCGGTTCCACGATTCATTCTCCGGCCCCTTGCGGAGAACGGCCTCCAGTTCCAGGGCCTGGGAACTTATCTTGCCCCGCTGCTCGTCAAGCCTCCGTTCAAGCTCCCTTTTTTGAATTTTGATTTCCCGGCCAACGTCTACGGAACTCATCTCCCGGGGAGTGATGGAAGAGACCGCCTGGATAAGATCTTCCTGGGGTACCCAGTAACGGAGGAAAAAACTGGAGGCGTAGTCATAATCCTGGCGGGCGACTTCTTTTGAGGAGACGATAAAAGCCTCGTCCAGATCGAGGCTGAGCCCTTCCCTGCCCCCGTCTTTGAGTTCCGCGTTCCGCGCCATGATCACCCGGCGTTCCCCGTCCTTGGTTCGGTCAAAGATAAGCACGTTGCTGATTGAACTGCCGCTTACGTCGCCGGTTACGATAACCGTTTCCTTGAACCGCTTAACCGAATTGGCTTCCAGTTCAAGGGCCGGGGTGGATACCAGGATGCGCCGGTAGAGCCGGTTAAACTGAACCGTCCCCGCGGGAAGGAGTACGTCGTTGGCAAAAAAGGAAAGCAGGGAAATTAAGAACCCTACCACCGCCGCGGGGATAAAAACAGTGCGGTAGGAAAGCCCCGAGGACAGCATGACGAGAATTTCGTTATCGCTGGACATGCGCCCTACGGTCATGAGGAGTCCCACCAGGGACGCGAAAGGCGCCGCCATGGCGATAACCGCCGGAAGGGCGAAGATCACCAGAAGGATAACCTGGTTGAAGGGTACCCGTTTGGCCAGAATTTCCTGAGCAAGAAGCAAAAGCTGGTTTACAAAAAAAATAAAAAAGAAAAAGAGAAAGGCCACAAAAAAGGAAAACAGGGATTCCGCCGCCACATACCTGAACAGAGTCCGGGATGTGGAACGGGAGCTTTCCGTAAGGTCGTTTGTCATATACCGGTAGATCCGAAACCGCCGGAACCCCGTTCCGTCTCCCCCAGAACGGTCCCTTCCTCAAGGGCCAGACGGCTTACGGGGCCGATTACAAGCTGGGCGATACGGTCGCCGTTCCGTACCGTGAAGGCTTCCTCACCCAGATTGATCAAAAGAATCCGCAGCTCCCCCCGGTAATCCGAATCAATGGTTCCCGGGGAATTTAACACGGTAACGCCGTATTTTGCCGCTATCCCCGAGCGGGGCCGCACCTGGGCTTCGTAACCCGGAGGGATCTCAAGAAAAAGCCCCGTGGGGAGAGAGGCCCTTCCCCGTGGGGGGATTTCCACATCCTCCGCCAGGAAAGCCCGGATATCCATCCCCGCGGCCCCCGCCGTCTCGTAACGGGGCAACGGCAGGGAGGGATCCTTTTTTACTATCCTTACCACAGGATTCTGCCGCATGGCGTTCCGCGTTACAGGGGCCGCCTTTAGTAACGGCGGGGCTCCCGGCGTCCCCTCCCCCGATCCTCCTGATGGCCCTCCCCTCCCCCCGGCTGGGGATCTATGGCGTCAATGTAAGAAAGGTTAAGGCGGCCCATTTTGTCGACTTCAAGAAGTTTTACGGGAATCTCCTGTTCCTCTTTGACCACGTCGTCTACCCGGGCTATCCGCTGGCGGGAAAGCTTGGATATATGCACCAGCCCCTCCTTACCGGGGAGTATCTCCACAAAGGCGCCGAACTCCATGATCCGTTTTACCACGCCCTTGTAGATCCGGCCCACCTCCGGGTCGGAGGCGATGCCCGTCACCGCCGCCTTGGCCTCTTCGGCGTCTTTAGCGTTTTTTCCGTAAATGGTAACGGTCCCGTCGTTTTCGGTGTTGATAGTAACGCTGTACTGTTCGCAGAGGGCCTTGACGTTCTTGCCCCCGGGGCCGATGAGGGCGCCGATCTTGTCCACATCGATCTTCATGGTTACTATCTTGGGGGCGTATTCGCTGATCTGATCCGTGGGCCTTGAGATAGTCTTGTTCATGATGGAAAGGATGTGGAGCCTGCCCCGCCTGGCCTGATCCAGGGCCTTCCGCATGATCCCGGGGCTTACCCCGGCGATCTTAATATCCATCTGAAAGCCGGTTATTCCGTCTTCGGTTCCGGCGACTTTAAAGTCCATATCTCCCAGATGATCTTCCTCTCCAAGGATATCGGAAAGCACCGCATAGCGGCCCTCCGGATCTTTACCCTCCGTGATGAGCCCCATGGCGATCCCCGCCACGGGCTTTTTCATGGGTACCCCGGCGTGGAGCATGGAAAGGGTTCCCCCGCAGACCGAGGCCATGGAGGATGAACCGTTGGATTCCATAATCTCCGAAACCACCCGGACGGTGTAGGGAAATTCGTTTTTGCCCGGAACCATGGCCTCCAGGGAACGGCGGGCAAGGTTGCCGTGGCCTATTTCCCGGCGCCCGGTACCCATGCGCCCCACTTCGCCCACCGAATAGGGGGGAAAATTGTAGTGGAGGATGAAATTTTCCCGTTTGTCACCTTCTATGTCGTCGTAGATCTGCTCGTCGAATACCGTGCCCAGGGTGGTTACCGCCAGGGCCTGGGTTTCCCCCCGGGTAAAGAGCGCCGATCCGTGGGCCCTGGGCAGTATCCCTATCTCGCAGCTTATGTCCCGGATATCCTCGGTCCCCCGGCCGTCAACCCGTCTGCCCTTGTCGAGGATGGAAGAACGGAGGATCTGGTATTCCATATCCTCAAAGAGGGCGCCGAAGAGTTTCCGCTGGTTTTCATCCTCCAACTGGGCCGCGTATTGGGCGGCCAGATCCGACTTAACCTTGCCGATGGCCTCACGGCGTTCCTGCTTGCCTTTGACGAAACAGGCTTCCTCCAGCAGTGGGTAAGCGGTGGAACGGATAGCTTCGGCGTTTTCCAGGGTATAGCCCGGCAGGGTAAGGGGCAGCTTGGGCTTGCCTGCCAGATCCCGGAGTTTTTCCTGGAGCCCGCAGAATTCGACAATCACCGCCTGGGCCTTCTCCAGGGCCTGGATCATCAGATCTTCGCCGACCTCTTTGGCCCCCCCCTCCACCATGGTGATGCCTTCTTTGGTACCGGCCACCACGATTTCCAGGGCCGATCTTTCAATTTCATCGTAGGTGGGGTTGACTACCAGCTCGCCGTCCACCTGGCAGATCCGCACCCCGGCGATAGGCCCGTTGAAGGGGATGTCGGAAAGATGAACCGCGGCGGAACTGGCGATGATGGCCAAAATATCCGGGGGGTTGATCTGATCCGCCGAAATCGTCGTGGGAACCACCTGAATTTCCCGGCCGAAACTCTTGTCAAAGAGGGGCCGCATGGGCCGGTCAATGAGCCGGGACACGAGAATTTCCTTGTCCTTGGGCCGGCCTTCCCGTTTAATAAAACCGCCGGGAATTTTCCCCGCGGCGTAGTATTTTTCATTGTAGTCCACCGTAAGAGGGACATAATCAAGACCCTCCACCGCCTCGGAAGACGAACAAACAGCCGCGATAACCGCGGACCCCGCATACTGGGCGAATACAGCCCCATTGGCCTGTTTCGCGATCCTGCCGGTTTCAAGGACAAGATCCTTTCCACCGATCTGTAATGTTACTTTTTGTGTCATTGTTATTACTTGCGGAGCCCCAGCCTTTTGATGAGGGAACGGTAATCTTCAAGATTGGTCCGCTGGACGTACTTTAAAAGCCTCCGGCGTTTTCCGACCAAGATGAGCAAACCCCGCTGGCTGGATTTGTCTTTCTTGAACTGTTTGCAATGCCCGGTAAGCTGGTTGATCCGCTCGGTAAGCAGGGCAATCTGAACATCCGACGCGCCCGTATCTTTTTCATTCTTCCCGAACCCGGACACGATGGAGCCTGTCTCTTCTTTGCTTAAAGCCATATATCTTTACACTCCTTGGAAACCATTTAAAAGGGAACCGTTTAAAAAGTCCTGAAAACCTAGGCGGTTTTTGAACTTACCTGAATTCGACGAATGTACCGCCCCCTCCGTAAAGCCCGCTGTCCACCAGCAGCCTTCCCCGGTCAACGGAAACTTCCGTTTGAATCCCCTCGCCCGAGGGACCCTGGCGCAACATCACGGGATAGCGTCCGGGCCGGGGGATGATCCGTGAGGCGGCCCGGAGATCCCAGGAAAAAACCCCTCCGGTCTTTAAAACCTCCAAGCCTTCCAGATCTACGGCAAAGGGGCGGCCCAGCAGTTCCGAGGCCAGGCCCATGTTCCCTTCTGAAATTGCTCGGCGGATCCTGCTGGAACTAACCGGATGTTCCCCGGCCATTACCGGGGGAAGCGCCTCAAACTCGATCCCCGGGGAAACCAGTTCCCCCAGCCTGTCCGCCCCGGTATCCAACCGGTAACCGCAACGAAAGTTTGCCCCCACCGCCAGATACCCAATTCTACGCCGTTTTTTCAGCAAATCGACGAATTCTTTACCAGATATTCTACTGAAATCCCCGGAAAAGTCAATGAGTACCGCCTCTTCCACCCCCAGGGATTCAAGAATAGCAAGTTTTTGCCTGAGGCTGTAGATGTCCCCGTGCCAGGAGGCGGGGGCCAGAACCCGCCGGGGGCTTTGCCGGAAGCTGATCACCATAGGAATACGGTTGTTTTCGCGGCCGTGGCGGAGGATCTTCTCTATCAGCCGCCGATGCCCCCGGTGAACCCCGTCAAAGACCCCGATGCTCAGGGCGCGGGACCTCTCCTCCCCGAGATCTTCCCCCATACCGGGCCCGGTAAAGTCCTCCCAGCTAAGGATGCGCATAGACATACCCGTAACGCCACCGGCCGTCCTGTTTTTCCACTATCCCCGCAAAGATCCCCCCGCTAAAGACCGCGGCGGCAAAATCTTCCCCCGGAGACGGCTCTTCCCCGGCGGGATAGAGGGGCATCTGCCCCGCAAGCAGCGGCCCCAGGGGCCTTCCCCGGATCATCTTATCCAGGGCATCCGGACCCGCCTCAAAACGAGGAAGGCCGAGGCGGCCGACGACCCCGCCGTCAATGGGCAGCAGCGCCGCGCCGGGGGAACCGGAAGCGTCTTCCACGGAAAAACCCGCCACCCGCTTCCGCCTTAAAGAAGCCAGGTGTGCCCGGGAACCCACGGCCAGGGCTATGTCCCGGGCCAGGGAGCGGATGTATGTGCCGGAGGAGCAGGAAACCCTGATTCCGGCCAGGGGGGGCTCCCATAAAAGGAGTTCCAGACTGTATACCGACACGGGCCTCTTTTTCATTTCTGGCGCTTCCCCTGCCCGGGCCAGTTCCGAAGCCCGCCGGCCTTCCACGTGGATTGCCGAATAGGCCGGGGGCGCCTGGAGGATATCCCCCCGGAAAAGGCTCAGGGCCTCTTCCAGCGCCTCCCGTGAGGGGAGAGGCCCTTGGGCGACGATCGCCCCTTCCGGATCGAGGGTGTCGGTCTCCGCGCCAAAGCGGACGGTTCCTTCGTACTCCTTAGGGCAGCGGGTAAACCAGGGGGCCAGTTTAAGGGCCCGGCCAACCAGAACCAGCAGCAGGCCGGAGGCGAATTTGTCCAGCGTACCGGTGTGGCCTACCCGGGAAGTACCCAGGGCCTTTTTCAGAGCTTTGAGGGATTCAAAAGAGGTGAGGCCGGGTTTCTTGTCCAGGAGGAGGAGGCCGCTTTTTTCAGGGGCTGTCCGGGGATCTGTCATTGTTCACCAGTTTGTCTATTTTTTGAACCAGGTCAAACCCTTCACGGAGGCTCAAATCCGGGTGGAAGCGGAGTTTCGGGGTTTTCCGGATCCGCATGAAAGCGGCAAGCTCAGCCTGTATGAATCCCGCGGCGCTTTGCAGCCCCGCCACACCCCGGGGGATATTGCCGTTTTCTTTGATGTTGGAAACATACACATCCGCGTAGGCCAGATCCCGGGAAACGGAGACCCGGGTAACCGAGAGGAAAGGGCTGACCCGGGGATCTTTTATCCTGCCTTCAAGGATCAGGGAGCCGATCTTCTGCTGAATTAAATGCCCAACCCGTTCAGTTCGATGTTCCACCCAGTTTCCTTGCCACCTCTATGACCTCGAAGATCTCAAGCTGATCCCCAACCTGGATACCGTCGAAATCCTCGATGCCGATGCCGCATTCAAAACCGGCGGCCACTTCCCGGGCATCGTCTTTGAAACGGCGCAGGCTGGCGATCTTGCCGGTGTGAATAACCGTATCGTCCCGGATAATGTTAAGCTTGGCCGACCGCTTTACCGTGCCGCTTAGCACATAGCAGCCCGCGATAGTTCCGGCCTTGGGTACCTTGAAGGTATTCCGCACTTCCACGGTGGCGATGATCTCTTCCCTGGTTTCGGGCTTGAGCATCCCCTCCATGGCCTGCTGGATCTCCTCCACCGCCTTGTAAATGATATTGTAACGGCGGATGTCCAC
>JAISWN010000018.1 GCA_031271075.1 Treponema sp. | reverse complement strand
TCGGGCTGGGCCAAGTTTGCCTGGGGCAAGATCTACGGCCAGTGGATCTGCGGGGCCGCCGTGGGGGCCTATGATACGGAAAAATTCAGCCCCCAGGGTATCCTGGAGGCCCTCCGGCGTCTGCGCCCCGCCACCTTCTGCGCCCCGGCCACCATATTCCGGATTCTCATCAAGGAGGATCTTTCGAGCTGGGATCTCAGCTTTATCGAACACAGTTCCGTAGCCGGGGAACCCCTGAGCCCGGAGGTGTACTACCGGATCAGGGAACTTACGGGCCTTGAGGTTCGGGAGGGCTTCGGCCAGTCGGAAACCTCGGTGATGACCGCCTGTTTCAAGTGGCTTGCGGTAAAACCCGGTTCCATGGGTAAACCCGCGCCTCTTTTCGGCATTAAGCTGCTGGACGAAAACGGGCAGCCCTGCGACGATGGCATTGTGGGGAACATCAGCGTTACTGCCGCCGGGGAAGCTGGTACTTTGGCCGGGAGGGCCGGCGCCCTGTCCGGGGCCGGGGAATTCCCTGGGCTTTTTACCGGCTACTGGAAGGACGACGGGATAACCCGGGCGGCCTGGCACGATGGGGTTTACCGGACCGGGGATATGGCCTGGCGTGACGGCGACGGCTACTATTGGTTTGTCGGGCGGAACGATGACGTGATAAAATGTTCCGGCTACCGTATCGGGCCTTTCGAGGTGGAAAGCGCCCTGATGGAACATCCTTCGGTGCTGGAGTGCGCGGTAACCGCCGCCCCCGATCCGGTCCGGGGGCAGGTGGTCAAGGCGACGGTCGTCCTTGCCAGGGGGTACGGCCCGTCGGAAGAACTGGCAAAGGAACTGCAGAACCACGTAAAACGGGTAACCGCCCCTTACAAATATCCGCGGATAGTGGAATTTGTGGAGGATCTGCCCAAGACGATAAGCGGAAAGATCCAGCGCAACGTGATCCGGAACAGGGACGCCGGCGAAACGCAGGGGTAACAGACACCGGCCCGGTTATTCAGCTTATCCCCCTACTCTGGACTCAAAGGAGACCCCCGTGCATCCAGCTCCCGCGGCTCCCCGCCAAAGCGGCGCAGTATTCTCCGCTCCGCCTCGTCCAGGGCTATCCCCCGTTCCCGGGCAAGCCGCGCGCGGTCTTCAAATTCCACTTTAGCCCGGAGCTTTTCGTCTCCCAGAAACACGGTTTTTAAACCGGCGCTGCCAAAATCCCCCTCCAGCGTTTCTTCCTGCCGCCTCAGGGACACCCGGTTCACCGGGATCTCCCGGAAACCGATGGTAGTGGAATTGCGGAAAAGACATTCCCGCAGGGTGTCGAGTTCGGCGGGACGGGCCAGGACGGAAACCAGGGTTCCCGGACGGGACTTTTTCATCACGATAGAACCGAAACTTAGGTCCAGGGCCCCGGCCTCAAAGAGCCGCTCCATGAGAAAGCCCAGGGCCTCCCCGGTCATATCGTCGATGTTTGCCTCAAGGAGTACCAGGGCTTCCGTTTCCCAGGGCCGCTTACCGGCGGAGTTCCCGGAAAGGGCCGGCGGCAGGGCTTCCGGGGTTTCGCGCCAGGAGACCCGCAGCACATTGGGCCTTTCCATCTTCCGGGTACCGATGCCTACCCCGGTTTTAAGTTCCCTAAAGGATACGGGGCCGGTGATAAACTCGTCCACGCTGGCCGCCAGGATCGCCGCGCCGGTGGGGGTGGTCATTTCCTTGTTAAATCCCCCGGTTCTTACCGGAAGCCCCTGCACCAAAAGAAGGGTCGCCGGGGCGGGTACGGGGAGTATCCCGTGGGCGCATTTCACCGTACCGCCGCCCAGCTCTATCTCGGTACAGGTAACCCGTTCCGGCTTGAGGATATCCAGACAAACCGCGGTCCCGACAATGTCGATAATCGAGTCCAGCGCCCCCACCTCGTGAAAGGCCACATCCTCCGGGGGAAGGCCGTGTACCTTCGCCTCCGCCCGGGCGATCCGGGAGAATATATCCAGCGCCCTCTTTTTGGCCCCCCCGCTTATCTTCGAGCCTTCGATAAGGGCCCGGATCTCCTTCCAGGAATTGTGTGAGTGTTCGTGCTGGTGTTCGTGTGAATGTTCGTGCGGCTGTCCGGGGCCATGGATATAATTTTTGGCGTAAACCGGCCGGTAGTGATACTGCGGATCCTCATCGTGGGCGACATGATCATCGGTTCCCTCCAGATCCACTACCGCGCGGGTACCGCCGATGCCGTTCCGCTGATCCGCCGCGAAGTCAAGTTTCCAGCCCCCCACGCCCAGCTTCCCCAGTTCCCGGCGGAGATCCCCGGGATCGACCCCCAGGTCTACCAGGGCCCCCAGGGTCATATCGCCGGAAATTCCGGCAAAACATTCAAAGTGCAGAGTCTTCAAGTTACACCTCCTGATTCCGGTGGATTATAGGACGCCGCCGCGTCCGGTCTCATGATTTAAAGGCCCTGTTTGTACAGGGGAATTCTGCGCCCCCGTCAGTTAATCACCGCTTCCGATGCGGCTGTCCCTTCCCGGGTGTATGCCCGGCGGAAGTTGCGGGGATCAAGGAAGCGCTCACCCCGGTGGTAGAAAACGTACTGGTAAGTTCCGGGGGGCAGGGGGATGGAGAGGGAATAGATCCCGGCAGGATATTCCCGCAGTTCGTACATAAAGGGATCCCAGCCGTTAAAACTTCCGGCCACGGTAACCGTTTCTCCCGGAGGGCCCTCAAAGCGGAAGTTCAGGCTGTCCGAAGGGCCGTGGTTTACGCTTTTCTGTTCCTCCCGCCGGGGAATGGGAACCACCGAATTGCTGATTCCGGATCTGTCCCTCCGGTTCAGGGGGTTTGCCGGGTCTGTAGTCCACAATCCGTTCACCACCACGCGGTACTCCAGTTCCTCAAGGCCGTCGGGGATCGGGTACACGTGAAAAAGGATCCCTGAATCCTTGTAGGGATCGGGCCTTCTTTTCCCTTCGGGTATGGGGGCGCCCAGGGGATCCTGGGGGATCAGAAGCTGCCGCAGCCAGTACACCCTAGAAAAACCCTCGTTGGCAAAAGACACCCCCACCCGCCTGAGGGAGGAAGGGGCGGTAAAGATCACCGCGTCTTCAAAGATCTCAGGCGCCCCGGGGCCGTTAAGGCTCAGGAGCCGGTCTATAAAGAGGCGGGATTCGGTATCCACCGCGTTAAGACGCCCGGTTATACCCAGAATTGCGGTAAAAAACAGGACTAACCGAGCAGTTTGTTGCGCTTCGCGCATAAACCCTCCAAGAATCGCCGCTTAGGCGCCGCCTATGAGGCGATTTTACCCTCCAAACTGCCCTCGAACTTTAGTTCGACGAACCAAAGGTTCGCAGGAGCCGGATAATCGGGATTTTTGCGGCACAAAGCGGCGCGAAAGTCCACAAGTGCAACAGGCTCCTAACACTCTTTACCCTTTTCATATATTCTTTACAAGTATCGGCCGATAGATAATTATCTTAATATGCCGTCTTTGCAAGCCCTCCGGGAGTTTAGATCCTCATTCAACGAACTTGGCGGCGAATCGGCCTCTCTAAGGGAGCGGGGTCTGCCTTTTAACGATCTGGATCTGCCCGAAAAAGAGGCTGAGGTCCTCAATACCAAGGCGGAGAAGGCAGCCGCCGAGGAAGCCGCGGGCAGGGAGGCCCTTGCCAGGATGGGGCTGGACCCGGATGTGGCCGCTTCCCTTGGCTTAGAGCCCGGTCCCGCCGATGAGCCCCCCTCCCCCGGCGGGGAACCGGCAGGCCCGGCGGATGATACCGGCCCGGACTTAGGGCCGGAACCTGCGGACAGGGACGGCCTGGGCCTGGAGGAGTTCGGGGGCGGGGGCGACCTTGACCTGAGCGCCCTTCTGGGTTCTGTTCCCGGCGAGGAGTCTGAGGATATATCCGCCGGTATTTTTGATGAATCCACCGGTGAAACGCAAACGCCGGAAAAGGACGAGCCGGAACCGGCGGGGTTTTCGGCGGAATCCCCTGATTCGGATGATTCGGATGGCATCGAGAAGACGGAGGATACGGATCTTCCGGATTTCGGCGAAGAGGAGGGCGCGGATTTTGACGATGCCGCCGGTGAAGCCGGGGGTGAAGGGGTCAGGGATACCGCCGGGAACGAAGATCCGTCCTTTGATCTGGGCGATCTTGAGGGCTTTGACCTTGGGGGGGAGGAGCCGGTCAAAACCGGGAACATTCCCGGTTCGGAAGCGGTAGAGAATCCGGAATCGGCGGATGCCGCCGGGAAGGAGAGCTTTGACATTCCCGGTTTGGAGGATTTTTCAGTACCGGGCCTGGACGAGAACGGCGGAAACATCGAAGGGATCGACAATCTTGACAGTCTTGGGGACGATTTCCGGATTGAAACGGAAACGGAACCGGAAGAAGAAGCCCCTCCGGAAGCGGACGAGACGGATTCGATCCTGGACGATATTGTTTTTGAGGACGGTTTCACCGAGAAAGATCTGGCTGTCTCCCCGGATACGGCCGACGGTTTTGACAAATTTAATGTAGGGGACAATGCCGGCGTTCCTGACATAAGGGCGGAAGCCGGCGAGGGCAAGGCGGAAGAGGGCGCCGGCGGGGAAGGAGGCGAAGCCGGCAACGGCCTTGCGGACTTTACCCTCCAGGGTTTTGACGACGTATTTGACAATATTTCCGGTTCCAGGCCCGCCCCGGCAACAAGGCCGGGAAGCGGCAGAAGGGTTCCCTCCGGGCAGGATGAAGCTGAGGAAATCAATCTAAACGACCAGGATCTGAAAAACCTTCAGAATACCCTCAATTCGTATCCCCTCAACCTGCGGATCGCCTGTGAGGAGATCATCTCCGAAATGATGGCGCCGGAATTCCGGATTGCCGCCCTGGTCAGGCTTCTTGTCCGGGGAGCGCCGCCTAAAGAAACCGCCGCCCTGGCCGGGAAGATCCTGGAACGGAATATCCCCGTTCCCCGGGGCTTTCAAAAGAAAACCGGCGAAGAGTTAGAGGCGGAACAGGCCACTTTCGCCTATATCTTTGTTCACAGCTTCCTCCCGGTACTGCGGCTCTGCCTCTTTGTTATCCTGGCGGCCGCTTCCCTTTTCTTCCTGGGCTTCCGTTTCATCTATACCCCCCTGCGGGCCGAATCGTTTTACAAGATGGGTTATGAACGGATAGAGGCCGGGGAATACGAGCGGGCAAACGAGCGTTTCAGCCAGGCTTTCGGGATACACCAGGTCAAGAAATGGTTCTACCGCTACGCCGAAGCCTTCCGGGACCAGCGGCAGTACCGCTACGCGGAGAAAAAGTACGACGAGCTCCTCAGCTTCTACCCCAGGGACAAGAAGGGGGTGCTGGACTATGCCGCCCTGGAAACCTACTACCTCCAAAACCACCAAAAGGCGGACGATCTGCTGCGGAAAAATATCCTGGATTACCAGCCCAACGATCCGGAGGCCCTGCTTGCCCTGGGGGATAACGCCCTGGCCTGGGGTGAGACGGAGAATTCCAAATACGAGGATGCCCGCTTCGCCTACGCCCGGTACCTGGAAAGATACGGCTGGAAAGATCCGGTGGTGGAACGGATGCTCAAGTATTTCATCCGTACCGACAGCCTCGGGGAAGTTTTGCCCCTCCAGGCATGGTTTATGGGGGATCCCAAAAGGAAGATCAGCGCCGAAACCCTGGCGGAACTGGGGGGCTATCTTCTGGATAAACGGACGGAGGAAACCCAGGGGGTTCCCAATGAGTATGTGGAACAGATCCAGGGGGTACGGGACGTGCTGCTCCGGGCAGTCCAGGCCGGCCCGGGCTTGCCCGAGGCCCATTACCACCTGTCACGGTACTACCGGAACCTGGGAAACACCCGGGATGAGCAGCTTACCCTGGAAGTCGCCCTCCGGGCATTTGAAACGGCCGGGGAGGGATCCGGCCGCCGTTTGAATTACTTTATCAAGGCTTACAAACGGCACGCGGATATCCTTATCGATCTGAGGGAGTTCAAACCCGCCGAGGCGGAACTGGTCAAGGCTATCGGCCTTTACGAAGACGCCCTGACCCGCAACCTCCTCAAACCCGCCCCGGAATTCGGCCTGCTCTTCGCCACTATGGGGGATCTGGAGTACTTCACCAAGCAGGGGGATATGGCGATGACCCTTGCCTACTACCGGCGCTCCGAAGAGACCGGCTGGGCCCCGCCGGAGATGCTCTACCGCATGGGTTCCGCCTATTACCACTTGCGGGATTGGGCCCCGGCGCTGGAACGTTTTTTTGCCGCCTCCACCCAACTCCCCCTTAACCGCAGGCTGCTCCTTGCCCTGGGAAACGTGTGTTACATGCGGCACGACTACTTCGCCGCCCAAGGTTACTACAACCGCCTCCTGGACCTGCTGGAAGCCGAGCGAATCCGCCTGCCCATACTCCTTCCCAACGACCGGCCCGAGTACGTTGAGCTTGCCGACCGCCTGATGAGGGCCCGGAACAACATGGGGGTTGTGCTGGAAACCCTTACCGGAATCACCGGGGATAACCGTTACCGCGCCCAGGCTTTGGGTTACTACTCCGAGTCCGCCCGGGCCTGGGACACCCTTAGCCGGAACCCGGACACCATGATCCGCCCCTTCGCCGGGGAACTCTCCACCCCCGGAAAAGGCCGGCCCAATCTGAATATCCAGAACCTTCTCTACCCCCAAAGCGGCTACGAGGCCCAGATCTTTCCTGAGATAGACAAAGACGTGCTGGAACCGTCCTTCTGGGAAGACATCGCCCCATAGCGTTTAAATTTTCTCATATTTTCTCATATTCATTAAACCAAAACCCCATGTCCGCGCCCTTATTTATCCATGAAACAGAACCATTCCATCAATTGGCACCCAGCCTTCTTCCAGGCTATCCAGCTTGAGCTTGCTCCTTTCAGGGATACCCTCCGCTTCTTCCCAGAGTTCCAACTTACCTCGGAACCCCTCCGCATCGATTCCCTCATCATCCTCAAACCACCGGGCGCCCAGATCTCCAAAAATATCGCCAGGATATTCAAAACCTTCAACATCTGGGAGTTCAAGAGCCCCGACGATTCCTTCTCCGTCAAAGACTTCTTCAAAGTCTACGCCTACGCTTCCCTCTACGCAGCCATTACCCCCGAGGCCGATATGTCCGCCATCACCCTTACCTTTGCGGGAGCCAGATACCCCAGGGAGCTTATCAAATACTTGAAGGATGTCCGCAAGTACCGTGTAGAGGAGGCGGAACCTGGGATCTACCTGGTAGAGGGGGATTACTTGCCGATGCAGATAATCGTGAGCGGGAGGCTGGGGTGGGAGGAGAATCTGTGGCTGAAGGGTGGACTTTACCCCGTTGGGTAGACAGTGTTAAGCGACTTGCCCACAGTTAAACACATTAGGCGCCACATAGTCAAGCGCCGAATGTATACGAATCCGGTTATAATAGGCCTCAACATACATGAACACCGATTGTCTTACCTCCTCCGCGGCATGTTTGCCGTCCAAGGTTTCCAGTTCCCTCTTCAGGGTCTTGAAAAATGATTCGGCACAGGCGTTGTCCCAACAGTTCCCCTTCCGGCTCATGGACAAAGCACCCCCAGCCGTCCGCGAAAGGCTTTCGCGCAATACTGCACCCCCCGGTCAGAATGGAACAGCAAACCCTCCCGGGCCTTCCGGTTGGCAAAGGCCATTTCCAAGGCGGGAATGGTCGTATGAACGGTCTCC
>JAISWN010000313.1 GCA_031271075.1 Treponema sp. | reverse complement strand
GATCTCCGCGATGCCGCCGCCCACCTCGTCCTGGCCCAGGATCTTTCCCCGCTTGCCCGAGAGATCGCTCATCACGTCCCCCAGGTATTTGTCTTCCACGAAGACCGTCAGGTTCATGACCGGTTCCAGCAGGGTGGGGTTGGCCTGGCGCATGGCGTCCCGAAAGGCGTTCCGGGCGGCGAGTTTGAAGGAGAGTTCCGATGAGTCTACCGGGTGGTACTTCCCGTCCACCACCTTCACTTCCACATCCACTACCGGGTACTGGGCCATGGTTCCCCGGGCCATCCCTTCCAGTACCCCCTTTTCAACTCCCGGGATATAGTTCTTGGGGATAGCGCCGCCGAAGATGGCGTTGACGAACTGGTAGTTCTCCCCCCGGGGGAGGGGGCTTGCCTCCAGCAGTACCTTGCCGTACTGGCCGTGGCCGCCGGTCTGCTTCTTGTGGGTGTATTCGGCGGAAGCCTTTTTGGTGATGGTTTCCCGGTAAGCCACCCGGGGCACATGGGTTTCCACCTCGATCTTCTGGTTCTGCCGGATCTTGTCCAGGAGGATGTTGATCTGGAGTTCCCCCATTCCGGAGATTACCGCTTCCCTGGTTTCGGCGTTGAATTCGTAACGGAAGGTCCGGTCTTCCTCCGCCGCCCTCACCAGGAATTCCCCCATCTTGTCCTCGTCCTTTTTTTGAAGGGCGTTTACCGCCACCGAATGAACCGGATCGGGAAGCCGCAAAGGCAGGAAGCTGAGGCTCCCGTCGCCTTCGGTAATGGTGTCGTTGGTTTTAAAGGTCGCCGATTTGGAGGCGATCCCCACGTCTCCGGCGCAGAGTTCCTTTACCTCTTCCAGTTTCTTCCCCACACAGGTATAGAGTTTACCTATCCGTTCCTTTTTGTTTTCCGAAACGTTAAGGGCCTCGGTTTCGGCGGAGAGTTTCCCGGTAACTATCTTGATCCAGGAGAGTTTTCCTGAGAACTGGTCGTAGAGTGTTTTGATCACTAGGGCGGAGAGGGGCTTCCCGCTGTCGATGGGAACCTCCCGCTGCTTTCCTTCGGCGTCCAGGGCCGTATCTTTGGCCGTATTCGGCAGGGGGGCGATACCGGCGGCGAAGCTGAGGAAGGCAAAAAGGCCCGAATTTCTGAGGGCCGAACCGGCGAAGACGGGGACGTATTTGTGATCCGCCAGGGCTTCCACCAGCCCCGCGCGCATTTCCTCCGCATCCAGGGAGCCCTTGTCGATGTAATGCTCCATCAGGGTGTCGTCCCCGTCCGCGGCGGCTTCAATAAGCTTTTCCCTGGCCGCCGCCACCGCGTCTCTGTACTCGGCGGGGATCTCCCCCTCCTTCTCCAGGGCCGATCCGTCCCCCTGGACGAACCAGGCTTTCTCGTTGAGTACGTCGATAATACCCTTGTAGCCCGATCCCTGTCCTATGGGCAGGGTAAAAGGCGCCGGTTCCGCCTTGAACTTGTCTTTTATATCGTCCAGGACCTTTTGAAAATCGGCCCGTTCATCGTCCAGCTTGGTTACGAAGAAGCCCCGGGGCTTTTCACGGCCCTCCAGGTTACGCCAAAGCTTAATCGTTTCAATCTGCACCCCCACCCGGCCGTCCACGGCGAGAAGGGCGAATTCGCTGGCCCGGAAACTGAGGATCACATCCCCCACAAAGTCCGAGGATCCGGGGGTATCGAAAAAGTTGATCTTGATCCCCTCCCGATCCAGGCTGGCCAGAGCAGCGTGAATCGAGATTTTCCGCTCGATCTCTTCGGGGCTTGAATCCCCCACCGTCCTGCCCGATTCCACAGTCTCCGGCTTGGGGATGACCCCGCCGGCAAAGAGCAGTCGTTCAAAAAGGGTGGTTTTGCCGGTTCCGCCATGGCCGGCAATACAAACATTCTTGATCTTATCCGTCGCGTAACTCATAGAGGCTCCTTTGCAAGTATTGAAGCATAAAGTATTGAAGTATAATGAAACGCTCTTGGCGGATTGTCAAGAAAAATGTCTTTATCGTATAATTTAAATCATGGATGAGAGAAAAAAGGTTATCGCCGGCCTGGAAGCCAGGAGACAGGAAGCTTCGGGATCCCTGAACCTGATCTTTGAGGATTTTGGGGAAACCTTGTTCGCCCGTATCTATGGGCAGGGGGAAGCGCCGGCGGAACCTGCCGGCTGGACGCCTCCGGGGGCCCAGGAATACCTCAGACTGAAAAAAGACATTGCCGATTCAGAACAGCTTATCCGCCTTACCGAATCCGATACCCTCCGCCTGAAAGAGCTGGAGACCTGGGTCCGTGAAAAAGAGGATGAATACGCCGTCCTGGCCCGGGAAGCTGCGGAAACCAGGACGGAGCTTGGCAGGCGGATGCACGGGGATCCCGCTTTCGCCGGTATAACCGATTCCTGCCAGGACAGGCTGGACGCCCTGGTGGATAAAATCAGGGTTACGGAACTTAAACTTGACCGGGTGGACGGGCGGGAGGGCTCCAATATCTTTTCCTGGATCGGCAAGAGCAGTCAGGGCCTGGCCCTGCGGCTTTTTTTGGGGCGGGATCAGGCGAACCTGGAAAAGGCCTATGAAAACCTTGGAGCCCGGCTGCTGCGGGACGAAAACAGCGGACTGGTTTCCGGCCACGAGATTGCCGATCTGGTGGAAGAGGCAAGGGGCCTGGAAAAAAAGGCCGGAACGCTTAAAGAGGAGCTTGACCGGCTTCGTTCCGAACGCCGGAAACTGAACGGCGCTTTTGCCGCCGAGGGAGGGGCCGTCAGACGGATCCAGGGGCTGGAGAGGCATATCGCCCATGTAAAGGGCGAGCTCAGGATCGTGTACCGGCGTTTTGGGGAAGAGGCTACGGACCCGGCCAGGGCCGCCGAGTTTGCCAGTCTGCTCAGCGATGATGACAGAGGGGTTCTGGAAAAATCGGAGCTGGCAAGGAAGACTATCGGGGAATATGACCGGGAGATAGAAAAACTCAAGACCGCCATCGCGATTGACGATGAAAAAGCGGGAATCGAAAAAATGCGAAAATCCATTCGGGATCATCAGGATCGGATCAGGACCGCCGGGGAGGCCGTCGCGGATCTTGAGGGGCGTATCGCCGGGGCGGAGAAACGTATCGCCGAATTGGAACGTCTTTTGTAAGGCGGAATTAACAGGCCCGCCCTGAAGTCGAACCCGCGGTTCGGCGGGGTATTAAGCAGAGCCGCGGGGTATGAAACCCTCAATACGAATCAACAAGTAGGATAAGCAAACATGGCACTTAAAACCGTAAAAAAAACAGCCCCCGGGGGATCGAAAAAGCCCGCCGGGAAGGCGGCAAATTCCGGGGCAGACAAAGCCACGGCGCCTAAGCCGGCCGCCAGAACCGCCGGCGTCAAAACCCTTGCGTCCAAGGCCACCGCGCCCAAGACCGCCGCGCCCAAAGCCGCCACCAAGGCCGAAGCGGTCAAAAAGACGGCCCGGCAGCATGAGGCGTCTCCCCAGGCCGGGGCGAAGGGGGTTTACGACGAGTCGAAGGTCAAGACCCTCTCCTCGCTTGAACATATCCGCCTGAGAACGGGTATGTACATCGGCCGCCTGGGGGACGGCTCCAACCCGGACGATGGGATCTACGTGCTGCTCAAGGAAGTTATCGACAACAGTATTGATGAGTTCATCATGGGGAACGGGAAACTTATTGAAGTCCAGGTTAAGGACGGTTCCGTTAAGATCCGGGACTATGGCCGGGGTATTCCCCTGGGAAAGCTGGTGGAGTGCGTATCGGTTATCAACACCGGGGCGAAGTACAACGATGATGTGTTCCAGTTTTCCGTGGGCCTTAACGGGGTGGGAACCAAGGCGGTGAACGCCCTCTCTTCCCATTTCAGGGTGGTAGCTATACGGGACGGGGAATTTGCCGAGGCTGTCTTTGAGCGGGGAATTCTTAAAAACCAGCGCAAGGGGAAACTGAAAGAAAACCAGAAGAACGGTACCTTTGTGGAATTTACCCCGGACGACCAGGTCTTTGGGGATTACCAGTTCAACCT
>JAISWN010000279.1 GCA_031271075.1 Treponema sp. | reverse complement strand
ACCTCGGAGCTTTCCGCCCACCTGCGCAGCCACCTTGCCCGGCTCCGCCGGGACAGGGAACACCGGGTGGTAACCCACTGCCACGCCACCAACACGGTGGCCATGACCTACATCCACCCCCTGGAAGACCGGGAATTCAGCCGGACCCTCTGGCGTATGGAGAGCGAGTGTATTGTCGTCTTCCCCGAAGGTGTAGGGGTGTTGCCCTGGATGCTCCAGGGTACCGACGCCATCGGCAAGGCCACGGCGGACAAGATGGAAAACTACCGGATATGTATCTGGGGCCAGCACGGCATATTCGGCGCCGGGGCCAGCCTGGACGAGGCCTTCGGGCTTATCGAGACGGTGGAGAAGGCCGCCGCCATCTACATCAAGACCAAAAACAGCGAAATTCTGAACACCATCGGGGACGGGGATCTGAAGGCTCTGGGGGAGGCTTTCAAGGTGAATTACCGGAAGGAATTTCTGGACTATAAAGATCAAATGACCAGGCTTTCAGGGGGAAGAAAACCAAACTGTGGCATTATGACACGCCTGGAAGGGCTGTAATGACACTAATGTACCCTGTTGACCTGTAAAAGCCGCGAACCTTGCTTTTGCCGCCATAAAAAGGTGCCGGTCATCGTGTTGATTCCCCGCGGATACCCCAAAAACATCAATTTTGAAGGGTTTTTGCCGGCTTGTAACCCAAAAATGTCTATTCATGCTAGAAATTTTACCAAATTCGGCAAACTTGGCACGGATCATGCTTATATATAGATGTTGATGGGAAAACCAATGGCGAAAAGCCTCCCCGGCCGCCATAAAGGCCCGTCGGGCCGGGTCCGGGGAAAAAGAAACCCATCGAACAGGAGAAAATCATGAAATCTTTAAGCGTGTACCGGCCCTTGACCATCGAAAACGCCCTGAGCGATTTCGAGCACTACCTGGAGTCCTTCTTTGGGGATTCCATGGCGGCCCCCTCCGAGCGGATCTTCAACCGCCTGCCCGCGGTGGATGTACAGGAGAAAGAGAATAACTATCTTTTGGAAGCGGAACTTCCCGGCTACGATGAGAAGAACATCGAGGTTCATGTGGACGGCGGCAACCTGACCATCGCGTCCAAGCAGGAAGAGGAAAAGGAGCGGAAGGACAAGGATGCCAAGGAGGGCGCTTTCCTGATCCGGGAACGCCGCTGCAATTCCTTCAGCCGCTCCTTCAGGCTGCCCGAAAACGCGGATCCCAACGCGGTAGCCGCTTCCTTCAAGAACGGCGTCCTTTCCCTGGAAATTAAAAAACGGTCCGAAGCCCAGAAGCGGGTTATCGAAATCAAAGCCAGCTAAAAAACGCCCCGGGCCCGGAAGGGTCCGGGGCGGTAATACCCGTTTTACTACGACAAACCTGCGGTTCGACCTCACGAACGACACGAACAAATCCGGTAAATCAAGCACCGCTAAAGGTGATGGCTTGAATGGGGCCCCGAGAAGGGGCCCTCTCTTAGTTCGTGGTCTTCGTCCCGCCGCCCGGCGTCTTCCTGATAGTTTACGTAGCTCCGTATCTTTTCCGCTTACAATATCCGATACCTATATTTTGGGGTCCATGCCACGTGATAACCGCATTGGTACACAAGGTGTGCATATTTCAGTCATAAATGAACACCTAATGCAAAACATTTGAACACAAAACATTTGAACACTTTTTCAAAAATTCCTAACCAATTTGGCGCAAATTGCGCATAACGTTTCGGCTATTTACGACGTTGCGGAATAAAGTCCGATGCCGGCCCGAATAAGGAAATACGCAGCATTTCCAGGGCTGGCAAAATGTGGGTGGAGTGGAGCGTGGGAGGCGTCGGCAACTATGTTGCCGCGCCGACCTAGCGAAACGGAACCCCGATCCGCCTACCGGCCCGGTAAGGCCTGCAGGACAAAAAAGTGTAAACAGTCCTGTTGAGACTGTCGGAAAAGTAGACAAAACACAAATAGTGTGCTATACTTTGGTTACTATGGCCCGATATAAATATTTTGATAAGTCTCAAGGATTGTTCCTTACTGTTTCTTTTGAGGAACAACTCATCCCCGGCTCTTTCGAGCACACCCTGAACTATCTCATCGACCAGAACGAAAGATAGAGGTGATAATACCGGATCAACAATTCCGCAAACGGGAGGAACATTTTGACGGGCGGCCTGAGCATGGGGCAAGGGGCGGTTTACGGCGGAAGATTTTGCATAGGATGGAAAAGAGAACAGTTACCGGTGTCCTGCGGGGAAACAGGTTTCCCACAAAGGGCATGTGAAGCTGAACCGGAACAGCGGGGAAAAGTATCAGGCGAGAAGCAGGGATTGCAAGGATTGTCCGTTGCGGCAGCAATGCATAGCTAGTCGTGGAGGGAAGAGCCCCCGGACGCTGTTCATAGGGGACAAGACGAAGGGAGAGAACTTGTGTGATAAGATGAGGAAGAAGATAGACGAGGGGAAATATCGTGTTTTGTATGGAAGGCGGATGCAGATAATAGAGCCGTGTTTTTCAGATATAAGCTATTGCAAGGGGATGGACCGATTTTCCCTGAGGAGAAAGATAAAAGTAAATATCCAGTGGTTGCTGTATTGCATCGTGCACAACATAGGGAAATGTATGCCGGGGATATTGGCAGAGAGCGGGGGATAAGGGGGAAGGGCGGAAGCGGGTTTGCGGAAGGACGCGTAAAAAGCGGGCTAAGCCTGTGATTCTATACTGGCTATATTGCCCAAACCTAGCGGGGAGGCATATCCCTGTCCAAACCGACTAATTCGACAGCTTCGTTATGTGCAGGTTTTTTGCTTTACATATTTTTAATTTTTCTATTTTACTTTTTTAACAATGATATTTTTATAGAAATTGTAGTCTATTCATGAATATTAGATTATAATAATTTCATAAATTCTTCCAATTCTATTCCTGCTTGAATTAGAATACTTCTTAATGTCCCAC
>JAISWN010000248.1 GCA_031271075.1 Treponema sp. | reverse complement strand
TCCTCGCAGGTAAAAAAACGCGCCCACGGCCACGCCGCGTTCCCGTCCCTCTTCCGCGGTACCTTCGGTAACTCTATCGTAATTATTTTTACCAGTTCCGTAAAGGTTTCCCCGTCCTCATCGTTCCTTATCGAAAAACTGTTGAGGTACCGTTCCTTCCCGCCGGGCCTCCCGTCTCCGGAGACCATGCCGGAAAGATACCCCGGTTCCTCCGCTTGTCCCGGTTCGCCGGGGATGAGGTGATCGCAGATGATCACCACGATGGTCTGCTGTATCCGCTCATACTTGTCGCCCCGGCGGAGCTGTTCCCCTATCAGCCTTGCCAGGTAGTAGAGTATCCGTTTCCGGATAGCGGCGAAGCGGCAGACCTGTACCTCCACGTTGATGACTTTCCCGGATTTGGTAAGTACCTTTACATCCAGGATCCCCTGTTTGTCCTTTTTGAACAGGCGTCTGAGGTAGGGGTCAACGATGGTAAGGCGGCTGTATTCTTCGGCGGGGAGTCTGGCAATGGGCATGAGGAAGTCCGCCAAATTGTCGATATTGCGCTGGTCGGCAAAGATGCCCTTAAAGACATCGTCCGCCAGGGGAGAGAGCAGTTTGTTTCCCATAAAAACCTCCGTATATATAGGGGGTCAAAACGGCGTTTTGGTTTAATTGGGAATGAAAATTCTTGGATTCGCTGTCCCATCCTCTTGACACGATAAAATTTTATAGATATATTATTATCGAATTGAATTCAGAGAAGGCTGTTCCAAAATGCCCGGTTTTGGAACCGGCTCCTATTTCTATATGCAAGGGGTTGCGTTATCATTTGAAACAAAGCGCAAAATCACCCCAAAGGAAGGGTATTATGGCAGATCTGACGAACAGGGAACCGGTAAAAGACCTGGAAAGCCTTGAGCGGGCTTTTAAAGAGATCCGGAAAGCCCAGGTGGAATTTTCCTTATTCTCCCAGGAACAGGTGGATCGGATCTTTTTTGCCGCGGCGGAGGCGGCAAACCGCGCCCGCCTCCCGCTGGCCAAGAGGGCGGTGGCGGAAACCGGCATGGGGGTGGTGGAAGACAAGGTGATAAAAAACCACTACGCCTCGGAGTATATCTACAACGCCTACAAGGACACGAAGACCTGCGGGATCATCGAAGAAGATCCGGCCTGGGGCGTCAAGAAGGTGGCGGAGCCTGTCGGCGTGGTGGCGGCGGTTATACCTACCACCAACCCCACTTCCACGGCCATCTTCAAATGCCTTATAGCCCTGAAAACCCGGAACGGGATCATCATCTCCCCCCACCCCCGGGCCAAGGGCTGCACGGGCGAGGCGGCAAGAATCGTTCTGGAAGCGGCGGTGGCGGCGGGCGCCCCGGAGGGGATCATCGGCTGGATAGACGAGCCCAGCCTGGAACTTACCAACCTGGTGATGAAGGAGGCGGACATTATCCTGGCTACCGGGGGACCGGGCATGGTCAAGGCGGCCTACTCCTCGGGAAAGCCCGCTATCGGCGTAGGTTCCGGGAACGTGCCGGCCATTATCGACTCCGGCGCGGACATCAAGCTGGCGGTAAACTCGATCATCCTTTCCAAAACCTTCGACAACGGGATGATCTGCGCCAGCGAACAATCGGTCCTCGTCCCGGAGGGGATCTACGAGGCGGTAAAGGGGGAGTTTATCTACCGGGGCTGCTACTTCCTCAAACCCGGGGAAATCGACAGGGTGCGGAAGACCATCCTTATCAACGGGGCCCTTAACGCCAGGATCGTGGGCCAGCGGGCCGTTAAGATTGCCGAGCTGGCGGGGATACAGGTTCCCGAATCTACCAAGATACTCCTGGGTGAGGTAAGCAGCGTGGATCCAGGCGAGGAATTCGCCCACGAAAAGCTCTCCCCCGTGCTGGCCATGTACCGGGTCAAGGACTGGGCAGAGGCCCTGGACAAGGCGGAATCCCTGATCCGGGACGGAGGCTACGGGCACACCGCCAGCGTTTACCTGGACCCGGCGCGGGAAAAGGCCAAGCTGGAGGAATTCGCCCTGCGGATGAAGACCTGCCGTCTGGTGGTGAACAGCCCTTCGTCCCACGGGGGCATCGGGGATCTCTACAACTTCAAACTGGCCCCCTCCCTTACCCTGGGTTGCGGTTCCTGGGGGGGGAATTCGGTGGCGGAAAACGTGGGGGTTAAGCAGCTCTTGAACATCAAAATTCTGGCGGAAAGGAGGGAAAACATGCTCTGGTTCAGGGCCCCTGAAAAAATATACCTGAAAAGGGGCTGCCTCCCGGTAGCTCTGGACGAACTCAAGGCGGTAATGGGTAAGAAACGGGCCTTCATCGTTACCGATAGGTTCCTCTACAGGAACGCTTACACTAAAGGGGTGACGGATAAGCTGGAAGAGCTGGGGATTGCCCACGAGACCTTCTTTGACGTGGAGCCCGATCCCAGCCTGGACTGCGCCAGGCGGGGCGCCGCCGTTATGATCAGTTTCCAGCCCGATGTTATCATCGCGGTGGGGGGCGGGTCCGCCATGGACGCGGCAAAGATCATGTGGGTCCTCTACGAACACCCGGAGGCGGACTTCCGGGATATGGCTATGCGCTTCATGGATATCCGCAAGCGGATCTACCGCTTCCCCAAAATGGGGGAGAAAGCCCGCTTTATCGCCGTGCCCACCAGCGCCGGCACGGGCAGCGAGGTAACCCCCTTCGCGGTGATCACCGACGGGGAAACGGGAATGAAGTATCCCCTGGCGGATTACGAACTTCTCCCCAATATGGCTATTGTGGATGCGGATCTCCAGATGAACGCCCCCCAGGGGCTTACCAGCGCCAGCGGCATCGACGCCCTGACCCACGCCCTGGAAGCTTACGCCTCCCTCATGGCTACCGACTACACCGACGGTCTTGCCGTCAAGGCCCTGGAGTTGATCTTTGAATACCTGCCCAGGGCCTACGAGAAGGGGGCCGCCGATCCCAAGGCCCGGGAAAAGATGGCCAACGCCGCCACTATCGCCGGCATGGCCTTTGCCAACGCCTTCCTGGGGGTCTGTCATTCCATGGCCCACAAGCTGGGAGCGTTCCACCACCTGCCCCACGGGATCGCCAACGCCCTGATGATCGAAGAGGTTCTGCGCTTCAACGCCCTGGAGGCTCCCCCCAAGATGGGAACCTTTCCCCAGTACGATCATCCCCGTGCCCTGGCCCGTTACGGGGAAATCGCCGGGGCCCTGGGGCTCAAGGGGAAGACCGATGAGGAGAAACTGGAAAGCCTTATCGCCGCCATTGCCCGGCTTAAGGAGCGGGTGGGGATCAGGAAAACAATCAGGGAGTACGGTATCGACGAAAAAGATTTCCTCTCCCGGCTTGACAATATGAGTGAACAGGCTTTCGATGATCAGTGTACCGGGGCGAATCCCCGGTATCCATTGATCGGGGAGATCAAGCAGATGTACCTAAACGCCTATTACGGGATACCGGGGCAGGGGGTAAAAGTATGAGTGAACGGAAAATTATCGTGGAACGTCCTAACAAGACGATTTACCTGGAAGATGGCAGGGTCTACAAGGTGATGGGGAACGAATACCCGGTCTCCGATGTGTTTAACGAGGCCCTGAACCTTGCCGCGGTGGGGGAAACGGGGCTGAAGGTTCCCAGGATCGTCGAGGTAAGGCAGATAGAGGGCAAGTGGGCCATTGTCTGGGAGTACATTGAGGGAACCACCCTGCTGGACAGGATGAGAAACGAACCGGACCGTTTCGACGAATTCCTTGAACGTTTCGTGGATATCCAGCTTGAAATGCACAAGTACAACGCTCCCCGGCTCCCGGTACTAATCGAAAAAATGCACCGGAAGATCCGCGACGGCGGTCTTGACGCCACGAACCGCTACGAGCTTCACACCCGGCTTGACAGCATGCCCCGGCATACCAAGCTTTGCCACGGGGATTTTATCCCCAGCAACATCGTTATTACCGGAAATGACGAGGCTTACATCATCGACTGGTCCCACGCGACCCAGGGCAACGCCTCCGCGGACGCGGCCCAGACCTGGCTGATGTTCAACCTGTACCGGGATCTTTTTCCGGAGAACCCCGACATTCCCGACCGCTACCTGGAGCTTTTCTGCGCGAAGAGCGACACGGCCCTTCAGTATGTGGAAAAGTGGATAGCCATAGCGGCCGCTTCCCAACTGGTAAAGAAAAAGGCGGAGGAGCGGGATTTCCTTCTCCGTCAGGTAAATATCGTGGAATACGAATAGGGAATATCCGGGAACCGGAAGGTTCCTGAGAGTTCCGGCGCCTGACCCGTCAAAAACCAGGTCATAGTCCTGCAGTATATTTTCTCGCTTTACAGAGGCTTTCCGGAAAAAAAAACGGAAAGCGGGAGGGATAGCTATGTCTGAATATCTAACCTTGAAGACGGCGGACTGCAAAACCTGCTACAAGTGCATCAGGAACTGTCCGGTCAAGTCCATCGGTTTCGCCGGCAGCCACGCCCACATCATCCAGGACGAATGTATCCTCTGCGGCCGCTGTTTTGTCGCCTGTCCCCAGAAGGCAAAGGAGATCCGCAGCGATACTGCCAGGGCGGAGGCCCTGATCGCCGGTTCCGCCCCGGTATACGCAAGCCTGGCCCCTTCCTTCGCCGCCGGCTTCCCCGGTTTTTCCGCCGCCCGGATGGGGGAGACCCTGGCGCGGCTGGGCTTTGCCGGGCTTGAGGAGACCGCCCTGGGGGCCGCCATGGTAAAAAAACAGTACGACGCCCTGGTAAACCGGAATACGGGAAAAGCTATCCTCAGCACCTGCTGCCCCACAGTAAATCTGCTTATCAGGAAATACTACCCCGCCGCCATCCCCTGCGCCGCGCCGGTACTTTCCCCCATGCAGGCCCACTGCATGGATCTGAAGCGCCGTTACCCTGGGGCCAAAACGGTTTTTATCGGACCCTGCATATCCAAGAAGGCCGAAGCGGACGACGAATGTCCCGGGGCGGAGCGGCCGGTGGACTGTGTCCTTACCTTCAGCGAGCTTTCCGCCTGGCTGCGAGGCCGGGGCATAGAACCGGAGGCGGACGGGGCGGATACGGCGGGGGACGGGGACGACAGGACCCTGACCCGGCTCTTTCCGGTTACCGGGGGTATCCTCAGTACCATGGCGAAGGAAAACAGGAACTACGTCTACCTTGCCGTTGACGGTATCGGCAACTGCGTCAAGGTTCTGGAAGACCTTTGCGGGGGAGGGCTTCGGAACTGCTTTATCGAAATGTCCGCCTGCCCGGGAAGCTGCATCGGGGGACCGGCCATGGGCAGGGCCCGGGAGAATCCGCTGCGGAGCTACCTGGCGGTACATTCTTCCGCGGGGAGCAGGGATTTTGCGGTTCAGGATTACCCGCCGGAGGCCCTCTCCAGAAATTTCGATTCCCTTGCGCCCGGGAAGATCCACGTAGGCCCCGGCGCGATAGAGGAAGTGTTGAAGAAAATGGGAAAGACCCGGATCGAGGATGAACTTAACTGCGGCTGCTGCGGTTACAATACCTGCCGGGACAAGGCCCTGGCGGTGCTGGAAGGCAAGGCGAACATTGAAATGTGCCTTCCCTGGCTCAAGGAAAAGGCCGAGTCTTTTTCGGACAACATCATTAAAAATACCCCTAACGGAATAATCGTGCTGAACGAAAATTTCGAGGTGCAGCAGATCAACGCCGCCGCCTGCGGGATGATGAACATTAAGGCTGCGGACATCCTGGGGGATCAGGTGGTGCGCATCCTGGATCCCATGCCCTTCGTGGAGGCGGTACAGAAAGAACAGAGCAGCTACAACCGGCGGGTTTTTCTGGCGGACTACAAGAAGTATGTGGAACAGTCGGTTATCTACGACAAGAACTATCACATCATCATCGGCATCATGCGGGACGTAACCGGGGAGATGCTCCAGCGGGAAGCCAAGGAGGAGCTTAACCGCAAGACCCTGGAGATAAGCGGACAGGTAATCGAAAAACAGATGCGGACGGTACAGGAGATCGCCAGCCTCCTGGGGGAAACCGCCGCGGAAACCAAGATCGCCCTGACCAAGCTTACCGAAAGCCTTAGGGAGGGCGGAAAATGATCGCCAATCTCTGTACGGAAGTAGGCCACGCCTGCATAAACAAGCACGGAGAGTATCTCTGCGGGGATCATGTGGAGGTAATCCCCGGCGACCGGCACACCGTGGCGGTTTTGGCCGACGGGCTGGGGAGCGGGGTCAAGGCAAGCATCCTTTCCACCCTTACCTCCAAGATCCTCTCCACCATGATCGCCAGCCGCCTTCCCGTGGAAGAATGTGTGGAAACCATCGCCGCCACCCTCCCTATCTGCAGGGAACGGGGCATTGCCTATTCCACCTTCACCATCATCAGCATTAATGAAAACCAGGACGCGGAGATTATCCAGTACGATAACCCCCAGGTAATTTTACTGCGGAACGGGAAAAACCGGGAGTACCCGAAAACCGCCGAGCTTATAGGGGACAAGAGGATCTACAAGACACGTATCAATATCGGCGAGGGGGATGTTTTTATCGCCCTTAGCGACGGGGCGGTTCACGCGGGGATCGGGAAGAGCCTTAACTTCGGCTGGCAGCGGCAGGACATCGTTAAATACCTTGAAGGGCTGTACCAGGCCGAATTTACCGCCAAGACCATCAGCTCCATCCTTCTTGAGAAGTGTTACAATCTCTACGGCGGGGAGCCGGGGGACGATGCCACCGTATGCACAGTAAAAATACGGCGGAGATGCCCCGTTAACCTTCTTATCGGCCCGCCGGAAAATCCCCGTGACGCCGTGAAGATGATGGCCCTCTTTTTTGCCAAGGGGGGGAAACACATTGTCTCCGGGGGAACCACCTCGGCCCTGGCGGCGGAGTTTCTGAAAAAGCCCCTGGAGACGGGAAACCCGAAATACGAAGATCCGGAGATTCCCCCCACGGCGAAGATCGAAGGGGTGGATCTGGTAACCGAAGGGGTAATCACCATTCACCGGGTACTGGAGTACGCCCGGGACTGCCTCAAGTCCAACGAACAGTGCGTCCGCTGGAATACCGGGAGGGACGGGGCTTCCCAAATCGCGCGGCTCCTCTTCGGGGAGGCCACGGACATCAATTTTTATGTGGGGAAGGCGATAAACCCGGCGCACCAGAACCCGGGCCTTCCCATCGGTTTCAGTATCAAAATGCGGTTAATTGACGAACTTGCCGCCTGCCTCAGAGAAATGGGTAAGCGGATCAAGGTTAGTTACTTTTAATACCAGGAACAAGAGAGAGGAGAAAGATGCATGGATTTTGATTACAGGGTTGTGGATGGAATTGTCGACGAACTGGGGGCTGGCCCCAGCGCCGTTATTGCCATTCTCCAGGGTATTCAGGAACACTACCGTTACCTGCCGCCGGAGATCTTCCCCCGTTTGGCGAGAAGACTGGGGCTAAGCGAAGCGCGGATCTACAGTGTCGCTACTTTTTACGAAAACTTTTCCCTTGAGCCCAAGGGGGAGTTTGTCATCAGGATCTGTGACGGAACGGCCTGTCATGTGCGGAAATCCATACCCATCCTTGAAAGGCTCCGGAAGGAACTGGGGCTTGAAGGGGGCAGGGTAACCACGGAGGATCTGGGCTTTACGGTAGAGACCGTTTCCTGCCTGGGGGCCTGCGGGCTTGCCCCGGTACTGACCGTAAACGACCAGGTTCACCCCGCCATGACTGCGGAGAAAGCGGCGGAACTGCTTAAAGGACTCAGGGAGAAACGGAAATGAAAGGCACAGAAACGTTAAGAAGCGGGATGCCGCTTAAAGACAGAGCCGTGTTAAGGAAGCTCAGGGAAAGCTGCAAAAGAGCCCGTGATCTTGAGAAAAAGAGGATCCTCGTCTGCGCGGGAACGGGCTGCGTCGCGTCAGGTTCCCTGGGCATCTACGAAAAATTGATCGAGCTTATGAAGGGGGAAAACATCCCCTGTGCGGTGGAACTGCGGGAGGAGCCGGCGGTTCACGAGGCCGGGATCACAGAAAGCCTGGTGGGGGTAAAACGTTCAGGCTGCCACGGTTTCTGCGAGATGGGCCCCCTGGTGCTGGTGGAGCCGGAAGGCTACCTCTACACCAGGGTAAGGCTTGAGGACTGCGGGGACATCATCAGTAAAACTATCAGGAACGGGGAAGCGGCGGAAAAACTCTTGTACCGCAAGCAGGATCGGGTCTATGCCAGGCGGAAGGAGATCCCCTTCTACAAGAAACAGACCCGGATGGTGCTGGAACACTGCGGCCAGATTGACGCCACATCCATCAGAGAGTACCTGGCCGTGGGGGGCTACAGTGCCTTTGAAAAGGCCCTTTTTGAGATGAGCCCCGACCAGATCATCGCCGAGATCGGCGATTCCAATCTCCGGGGCCGGGGAGGAGGAGGCTTTCCCGCCGGGCGGAAGTGGGCACAGGTAAAGCGCCAGCCCCCGGGCCGGAAGTACGTGGTGTGCAACGGCGACGAGGGAGACCCGGGGGCTTTCATGGATCGCAGCATTATGGAGGGAGACCCCCACCGGATGATCGAGGGTATGATGATCGCCGGCCTGGCCGCCGGGGCGGATACAGGCTACATCTACGTGCGGGCCGAGTACCCCATGGCGGTAAGCCGCCTCCAAACCGCCATCGCCCAGGCACGGGAGGCGGGGCTCCTGGGGAACCGCATCCTGGGCGCCGAATTCAGCTTCGATCTCCGGATCAACCGGGGCGCCGGGGCCTTTGTCTGCGGCGAGGGCAGCGCCCTTACCGCATCCATTGAGGGGAAGCGGGGTATGCCCCGGGTTAAGCCGCCCCGCACGGTGGAGCATGGCCTTTTCGACCGGCCTACGGTACTCAATAACGTGGAGACCTTTGCCAACGTGCCCCTGATCATCAACCGGGGGGCCGCCTGGTACCGATCCATGGGGCCGGAAAACAGCCCCGGTACCAAGGCTTTCGCCCTTACGGGCAACATCGAAAACACCGGCCTTATCGAGGTGCCTATGGGTACCACCCTGCGGGAGCTTATCTTTGATGTGGGCGGCGGTATGCGCGAAGGGGCGGAATTCAAGGCGGTACAGATCGGCGGGCCCTCCGGGGGCTGCCTTACGAAAGAACATCTGGATCTCCCCATGGATTTCGACTCCCTCAAAAAGGCCGGGGCAATGATCGGTTCCGGGGGCCTGGTGGTGATGGACAACCATACCTGCATGGTGGAGATAGCCCGGTTCTTCATGAACTTTACCCAAAAGGAATCCTGCGGGAAATGCGTCCCCTGCCGGGAAGGGACCAAGCGGATGCTGGCCATTCTGGAACGGATCGTGGCGGGAAAGGGGGAGGACGGGGATATAGAATTGCTCCTGGAACTGGCGGAGACCATTTCGGAGACCGCCCTCTGCGGCCTGGGGAAAACCGCCTCCTTCCCGGTACTCAGTACCATCCGGAGTTTCCGTTCCGAATACGAGGCCCACATCTACGAGAAACGCTGCCCCGCCGGAAGCTGTCAGAAACTCAGAAAAATTGTCATTGACCCGGACAAGTGCAGGGGCTGTTCCAAGTGTTCCCGAAGCTGCCCGGCGGAGGCCATCGGCGGGGAAATCAAAAAACCTTTCGTCATCGATCAGAAAAAGTGTGTCAAATGCGGGGCCTGTATCGGGGCCTGTCCGTTCAAAGCTATTGGAGCCGCATGAGGCGCTCCGGGAGGATTAACGATGCAAACAAAAGAATACATGACTATCGACGGGTTCCCGGTGGAGATAAACGGGGAGAAAAACCTTTTGGAACTTATCCGCAAGGCGGGGATAGATCTTCCAACCTTCTGTTACCATTCGGAACTGTCTATCTACGGGGCCTGCAGGATGTGCATGGTGGAAACCGGCGGGGGGGACCTGGAAGCGGCCTGCTCCACCCCGCCCCGCCCCGGCATGTCCATCCGCACCAATGTTGAGCGGCTCAGGCGCTACCGGAAGAACATACTGGAACTGCTCCTGGCGAACCACTGCCGGGACTGTACCACTTGCGGCCGGAACCGGGACTGCAAACTCCAGACCCTGGCGGATCACTTCAACATCCAGGGGGTACGTTTCCCCAACACCGCCGGGGAGCCGAAGATCGACAACTCTTCCCTCTGCGTTACCCGGGATCAGAACAAGTGTATCCTCTGCGGCGACTGCGTCAGGATGTGCAACGAGGTTCAGGATGTGGGGGCCATCGACTTTGCCCGCCGGGGGGCGGCCATGACGGTAAGCGCCGTTTTCGATCGCCCCATCGGGGAATCCTCCTGCGTGGGCTGCGGGCAATGCGCCGCGGTTTGTCCCACCGGAGCCGTCACGGTAAAGGACAACACAAAGGAAGTGTGGAAGGCCCTGGACGACAGGAACACTAAAGTTACGGTGCAGATCGCGCCGGCGGTGCGGGTGGCGGTTGCCAGGGCACTGAGGCTTTCGGAGACGGGGAACGCCCCCGGCAGCGCGGCCGGCGCGGCGGGGAACGCCATAGGCCGGCTGGCCGCGGCGCTACGGCGCATGGGTTTTGACGAGGTCTACGACACCGCCGCCGGCGCGGATCTGACGGTGCTGGAGGAGGCTAACGAACTTCTCCGGCGCCTGAAAAACGGGGGTGGCGGGGGAAGGCCCATGCCCCTCTTTACCAGCTGCTGCCCCGCCTGGGTCCGCTTCGCCGAGACCCGCTACCCCGAACTCCTGCCTCACCTCTCCACCTGCCGTTCCCCCATGCAGATGTTCGCCCGGGTCATCGGGATAGAGGCTTCCCAAACATCAAGCCGTACCCATGTACATGTGGCGGTAATGCCCTGTACGGCAAAGAAGTACGAGGCGGCCCGGGAAGAATTCAGGACCGGTAACAAAGCTGATGTGAACTACGTGATCACCACCCAGGAGCTTATCAGGATGATCAAGCAGTCGGGGATTGTCTTCAGCGAACTGGCCCCGGAGGCGGTGGACATGCCCTTCGGAACCATCAGCGGCGCGGGGCTCATCTTCGGTGTTACCGGCGGGGTTACCGAGGCGGTGCTGCGGAGGATCTCCGATGACAAATCCCCGGGCGCCCTGCTTTCCCTGGGCTTCCAGGGGCTGCGGGGCATGGAGGGGACCAAAACCGCCGCCCTCACCGTGGAGGGGCGGGAGATAAAAGTAGCCGTGGTAAGCGGTCTGAAAAACGCCTCCGCCCTGATCGGGAAGATCAAAGGGGGAGAGGAAAGTTTCGATTTTGTGGAGGTAATGGCCTGCCCCGGCGGCTGTATCGCCGGAGGGGGGCAGCCCCAGGCGCCGGGTGGGGAAAAGGAAAGCCGGGGCCGGGGACTCTACGCGGCCGACCGGCTTACCGGCATCAAACGTTCCGAGGAAAACCCCCTGATGATGAGCCTCTACCAGGGCATCCTCAAGGGGCGGGTTCACGAACTGCTCCACGTGGACTATTCCGGGAAAAACAGAGAAGGAGTGAAGGACAATGCTTGAGTTATGCGTGTGTATCGGCAGTTCATGCCATATCAAAGGGGCCTATAACCTTATCCAGACCTTTCAGCAGCTTATTGAGGAGAAGGGGCTCCACGACCGGATCGACTTCAAGTCGAGCTTCTGTATGCGCCAATGCCAGAATCCCGGTGTGGCGGTTTCGGTGGACGGGCAGATCCACCACGTTACCGGCGGCGGCGGGGTGGACTTCTTCCACAAAGAGGTGGAAGCCAGGCTGGAAGGCGGAGGGCCGCGCACTGTTTAAAAACGCCGAAATGGTGTGTGACAGGAGCCTGCCGCATAGGGGCGGTTAAGCCAGGGGAGGCGTTTATGTACCAGGGCTTTTCCTATTCCTCCGACGCGGGAGAACCGGCCCAGACCGGCGCAGTTCCCCTCATAGGAATAATAAACGATCAGGTTTTTTACATGGCGTCGATGTACTTCCGGTACTGGGGAAGCCATTGGCTTTCGGCCTTGAGCATGTCGTCCGCCAGCTTCCATACCTCGGGAGGATCACAGACCGCCCCGGTCAGCGGATCGAGGAGCAGGGCCTGCTTGAGCTTGACCGGGTCCCCCTCCAGGGCCGCCTCCACGGAAAGCCG
>JAISWN010000294.1 GCA_031271075.1 Treponema sp. | reverse complement strand
CCTGGAGGGTTGACGCTGCCGGATCCTCTGTCAACGGCAGCGGGGTTTCCGGCGTTACCCTGGACGATCTCAAGCTGTACAAGCATCATTCCATCAGGGTACGCATTGGGGTGAAGGATACGGCAAAGAATGTGGGGGGTATCAACATCTTCGGCAGGGGATTTGGCAATTACGATCAGGATATTATCCTGAAACTTTTTCTTAAGGACGGTCAAGCATGAAAGCACTGGTCATCGGCTCGGGGGGACGGGAACACGCCATCGCCTGGAAGCTTGCCCAATCGGAAGAAATAGAGAAAGTGTATGTGGCGCCCGGAAACGGCGGGACGGCCCGGGAGGATAAATGCGAAAACCTTCCCTTCGGGAAGGGCCCGGCTGAGCTTTCGGGAACCGGCCCTGTTTCTCCCCAGGGGCAGGCGGCGCTGGCCGCTTTCGCCGGGGAAAAGGGCGTGGGCCTTACGGTGGTGGGGCCGGAAGATCCGCTGGGGGCGGGTATCGTGGATCTTTTCCGCGCCCGGGGGCTTGCGGTGGTGGGGCCCGGAAGTAAGGCGGCCCGGTTTGAGACGAGCAAGGCCTTTTCCAAGGAATTTATGAAAAAGTACGGCGTCCGCACCGCGGCGGGCCGGGAATTTACCCGCGCCGGGGAGGCCCTGGACGAGGCGCGGCGTCACTTCGCGGATCCGGAAACCCGATCCCTCCCGATGGTGATCAAGGCCGACGGCCTCACCGCCGGGAAGGGGGTAACGCTTGCGGAGGATCTGGCTGCCGCCGAAAACACCGTCACCGCCTTAATGCGGGACAAAAGCCTTGGCGAGGCCGGCGCTTCCGTGGTAATCGAGGATTTTCTCCCGGGGAGAGAGGTTTCGGTACTGGCGGCGGTGAGTGTGGTTCCGGGAAAGAGGGGGGTGATAAGGCCCTTTATCGCCGCCAGGGATCACAAACGCCGTTTTGAAGGCGGCAGGGGGCCCAACACCGGAGGTATGGGGGCTGTCGCGCCGGTACCGGATTTCGACGGCCAGGCGCAGCGGGACTTTCTTGACGCCATTCTCGAACCTACCCTGAAAGGCATGGAGGCGGAGGGCCTTGAGTACCGGGGCTTTATCTTTTTCGGGCTCATGGTTAACGCCGGCCGCTGTTCCCTTCTGGAATACAACGCCCGCCTGGGGGACCCGGAAACCCAGGCGCTGCTGCCCCTGCTGGATTCGGACTTCCCGGAACTGTGCCGGGCGATTCTTGACGGCGGCCTGGGGGACTTTCCCCTTTCCTGGAAACCCGGCGCGGTCTGCGCCCCGGTTGCTGTGGCCGAAGGCTACCCCGGCCCGTACCGCAAAGGCGATCCTATCAGGGTTGACGGGAAGATCCTGGCGGAAACCGGGGCGAAGCTCTTTATCGCCGGAGCGCTGTGGGATGAAGCGCCCCAGGCGGGAGGGCCGGGGCTCCGCACTTCCGGAGGCCGGGTGCTGGCCGCGTCGGCTTACGGCGCCGGGCCGGAGGAAGCCCGGGAGCGGGCCTACCGGGCCCTGGAAGCCGTCGGCTTTGCGGGGAAAAGCTGCCGCCGGGATATTGGCAGGGAATAATGGACAAAGGAGACCCCCTCTTATGGCAGCTTCTGCTGCAACTGTTCCTGATCCTGATCAACGCGGTGTTTGCCTGCGCGGAGATAGCCCTTATATCCATCAACAATACGAAACTGGAAAAACTCTCCGCCGCCGGGGACAAGCGGGCATTGCGGCTCCTCGGCCTTACCCGGCAGCCGGCCCGTTTCCTCGCCACTATCCAGGTGGGGATCACCCTGGCGGGTTTTTTGGGCAGCGCCTTCGCCGCGGATAACTTTGCCGAAAAACTTACCCGCTTCGCGGTGGCTAAGGGCCTGCGTCTTTCCCTGGCCACCATCAACACGGTTTCGGTAATAATCATCACCCTTATCCTCTCGTTTTTTACCCTGGTGCTGGGAGAACTGGTTCCCAAACGGGTAGCCATGAAAAAGGCGGACAGCCTTGCCTTTGCCATGTCGGGTCTTATCCTCTTTATCTCAAAGGTTTTCGCGCCGGTGGTTTCCCTTCTTACCTGGTCAACCAACAGTATCCTTCGCCTCCTCAAGATCGATCCCGATACGGAAGACAGCGATATTACCGAGGAAGAAATCCGGCTTATGATCGACATGGGAAGCGCGAAAGGAACGATAAAAGCCAACGAGAAGGAAATTATCCACAACGTCTTTGAATTTGACAACAAAAGCGCCGCGGAGATCATGACCCACCGCCGTTACGTTACGTTTCTGAATCTGGAAGACGGGGACGATGAGTGGGAAAGAACCATCATCCGGAACCAGCACCATTTCTACCCTGTCTGTGACGGCGAAATCGACAAGGTTAAAGGGGTGCTGAAAACGGGCGACTACTTCCGGCTTAAAGACCGGGGCCGGGAAACTGTGCTGGCCCAGGCGGTACGGCCCGCCCAACTGGTTCCCCGCACTATCAAGGCGAACATCCTTTTCGGCAAAATGAAGAGGGACCGCAGCCATTTCGCCGTGGTGGTGGATGAGTACGGCAGTATGAACGGTATCGTTACCATGAACGATCTGCTGGAGCTCCTGGTAGGAAACCTGGAGGACGATCAGTCAGCCCCCCCGGAAAGGCCGCCCATAGAGAGCACCGGCCCGGGAAGCTGGCGGATAAACGGCGCCGCGTCTCTTGACCGGGTAGCCCGCGAAACCGGCCGGTCCCTGCCGGTGGAGCAGTACGATACCTTCGCGGGCTTCGTGTTCAGCCTCCTGGGGCACATACCCGCCGACGGACAGGAGGCCGAGACGGAAGGCTTCGGCCTTAAGATCGCCGTCCGCGAAATCCGGGAACACCGCCTGGAAGAGGCGCTGGTCAGCCTGGTTACCGATGAGTAGCACAAATTGACAATCTTGTTTATCGCCTGCATAATTCGGAGATGATCCACAAAGCATGATGGGTTGTCAAACGAAGCCATAGTTGATGTAAAAGAAAGTCATATTAAATGCTTTCCAGTGGTAGAATAGTTTCTTGGAAAAACAACAAGTCCTG
>JAISWN010000051.1 GCA_031271075.1 Treponema sp. | reverse complement strand
CGCAAGGGATAGAAGCGGAAATCCCGCAGACCCCCCACAGGGGGTCGAGGAATTGAAGCGGATAGCCCGGTTCCCGCCGTAGGTGGGAATGCGCCCAAATCCGCAAGTTTAATCGTGCCAGGATACTAGAACCGTGTTACCCCGCCTATCAGTCCGCGAAAAGGGCCTTTAATTCAATGGCGCAGCCCGGCAGTACCGAGACCGGCGCGGTTTGGCTTTCGTTGTATACGGAGACCCGGTATTGATTATTGTCGAGGATACAGGCATGGACGGTCTTTTCCCCCGGATCGACAATCCAGTATTCCCGCACATGGGCCTGCAAATATTTCCGGAACTTTACCAGCGTATCGTTTTGCGGGTTCGAGGGGGACAGGATCTCGACAATCATGTCCGGCGGGCCCTTACAGCCCCGGTCGTCAAGTTTGGAGGGGTCGCAGATCACGGTGATATCCGGCTCAAAATAGGTGTCGTCGCTGAAATCGTCTTTCGGAAAAAGCCTGACCCCGAAGGGGGCGGGATAGACCTTCGCCGGTTTCCCTTCCAGAAAAAGGGCTAGTTTTACCAGCAAATTCCTGCCAATCCCCTGGTGGTACCGTGAGGGCGGGGTCATGACGTAAAGCTGCCCGTCCACTATCTCGGCCCGGTAATCTTCGTCTGTTTCAAGGTAATCCTTGTAGGTATAGTAGGTTTCTTCCCACCTTTCCGCGGCTTCAGACATACGCTCTCCTTTCTTCAACCAGTATACTGTTCCGGGGCTAATCGGTCAATCTTTTTCGCAGATATAGATAAGGGCATCGAGGAAGAGGGTGTTATCGATATTTCACAATCGATATTTCACATTTCCCCGCTGTTTAGGGAAAAGACGGATAATTTTTTCGCGTTGTTTCCAGGATAATTTCATGTCCATTATCCGGCTCTCGCTATCCGTGAAATTGTACTGTATCTTCCCTTTTCGTATTTTGCTATAATGAACCCCTGTTCTTTTTATAAAATGCCTCTATCTCGGCGCGTGTAACAGGATTTTTATTGCAGATTTCCTGAACCCATCTTTCATATTTTTGCTCATTTGTTAAAATATATTTCTTCCACAATACGGCGCAGAACCACATATCCGCGGGATATGATTTATCAACCGTATAATTTATTGGCTCATTAGGGTTTTTCAGATCCAAATATTTATTGTAATTCCAAACGGCTTTATTATATCCTTTCATTTCTCCATAGGCGTCACCCAAATGAACATAGATACGAGGAGCATGTTCCGCCGGAATTTCAGGAATTAAGCTTTCAAGTGTTTCATAATCCGAAATCGCGGCGGCGTAATCGTTGATTTTATAATATGCTCTTCCCCGCATAAGATATGAGTTACTATGGTCGCTGGAAATTATAACAGCATTCTTGATATTAAATGTATTCCAGCTTGTATTCCCGGCAAGAGCGCTATTAAAAACTTCTCCGGCATATTTCGAATGCTCTTCTTGCCTAATCTCATAGTGATTAATAGCTTTAGTAAACTTTGTTATAGCCTCCACATAATTTCCTTCTGTGAAATATTTAACTCCCGCCTCATATAGGGCGTTTTCATATTTAACACTTAGAAAGTCAGAAGCGATGTGTCCGTTTACGAATTCAGGTCTTGCGACTATTACCCCAATAATAAGCCCTATGCTAATAAGAAGAGTAAAAAATATTCTCGGACCGGATTTGCTAAATGCTGCCAACATAATAATACAGGCAATAATAATTGCCGCGATAAATACGGTGCAAACCCAGAATGCTGAAATAAATCCAATGGCGGTTTTGAAAATACTATAAATCATATAACCAATAATTCCAATTATTACCAAGATAATTACACCGCCACCTCCCGATGGTTTGGGTATTAGTATCAGTATACTCATAATGAAACTCCTTGCGGCAAGTGCCTTTATACTACACAGCATAAAAATATTTTGTCAACCGTTTGCTAGAACTGGCCGCCATTATGTGTCGTGGGTTGTATAGCAGCCAATGCAGGGAGGGTCTAATTCCAGGTCTAATTCCAGACCACCTCGTAGTTCAGGGGCTCTTCCCGCCTCCCCCTGTCCTAAGCTCTCAAGCCCTTTGCTCCGATAATCTAAAAGTATGAATGCCCTTGCGGTTCTCTACGGCGGCAGTCTCCGTTCCCAGGCCCTGGAGAAGGTCTTTTCCGTTTCCGGGGCCGAAAAATGCGCCCTGGAACTGGCCCTGGAAAGGGCAAGGATGTTTCCGGGGGTTCAAAAAACCGTTATCCTGGTTCCCGAAACCGGGCTTCCAAGGGGGGCCGGCTCGGCCCTGCCGGGGGATACGGAACTGCTCTACCCCCCCGCCGGGGAGGGCGTTTCCTCACCCGGCTGGAACCGGCGGGCACTGCTGGAGGCCCTTGCCGGGGCGGGGGCGGGCTTCGACCTTACCTACTACGCCTGGGCGGACAGCCCCTTCCTCGATCCCGCCCTGGCGGCGGCTGTCGCGGAACGGCACCTGAGATACGCGGCGGAGTACTCCTATGCCGACGGCTGGCCTTACGGGTTCAGCCCGGAACTCCTCTCCCCCGGCACGGCGGGCATCCTGGCAAAGATAGCCGGGGACGACCAAAGCCCGGTGGAACGGGATTCCCTCTTCGCGGTGCTTCAGAAGGACATCAACGCCTTCGACATAGAAACCGAAATTTCCCCGGCGGATCTCCGGTCCCACCGCCTCTATTTAAGCGCCGACTCAAAGCGGAACCTGCTGCTCCTTACCCGGTTTTCCGCCGCCGTTTCCGGGGGTGTCCCGGCCGCCGCCGATGCCGCGGGGATAATCGCCGGGAAGCCTCAACTGCTCAGGACTCTGCCGGCTTTCTATCCCATCCAGGTCGCCGGCGGCTGCCCTCAGTCCTGCGCCCTCTGCCCCTGGCCGGATCTGGGCGCCAGGGGGGGAACGCCGGTTACCGGGCGGAAGGACTTTCTCGATCCCGCGGCCTTTGAGGCCCTGCTGGATCGGATTGCCGCTTTTTCCGGGGACGGGGTGATCGATATTTCCCTCTGGGGGGAAACGGCCCTGCATCCCCAAAAGATGGAGCTTATCCGGATGGCCCTTGCCAGGCCGGAACTTGCCCTGGTTATCGAAACCTGCGGGGTAGGCTGGAAGGAGGAAGAGTTCGAGGCTGCCGCGTCCCTTGCCGCCTCCGCCCCTTCCGGCCCGGCCGCCCTCCGGCCCATCGCGCCTCCCCTCTCGTGGATCATCTCCCTGGATACCGCCGATCCTCAGCGCTACCGGGAACTCCGGGGGCCGGGCTTTGCCGAGGCGACGGGAAACGCCGGGAAGCTCCTGAGTCTCTTTCCGAAAGACGCCTACGTGCAGGCCGTGCGGACCGCGGGGGCGGAAGACGATATCGAAAAGTTTTACCGATCCTGGAAGGAAACCGCCCCTTTGGGGACGGGCAATATCATCATCCAGAAGTACGACGATTTTTGCGGGGCCCGGCAAAGAATGCAGGCTTCGGATCTGTCCCCGGTGGAAAGGCAGCCTTGCTGGCACCTTATGCGGGATCTGCCCATCCTCCTGGACGGAACGGTTCCCCGCTGCCGGGAAGATCTGTCCGTTTTTCACGGGGTAAAAGACAAAATCCTGGGGAATGTATTTTCCGATTCGCTCGATACTATCTGGTTACGGGGAGAAGAATTCTATGTCCAACAATGTGCGCTGGCCGGTTCAAAAGAACCGGAGTACCAGGGTTCCTGTGCAGGCTGTGATGAATACTATACCTACAATTTTTAATGCCCAAACCCCCTCTTACACCGCCGTGGGGGGCAAGGAACGGCACGCCTCTACCGGGCTTTCCGCGGTACTGATGAACCGGAACGGTCATTACTCCAGGCGGGCCATCTTTCAGGACCTGGAAAAAAACGGCTTCGATTACGTGATCTCCATGGAGCGCAAGGGGCGTTACGATGTAGAGGAACTGTCCGGCCGTTTCCCCTTCGTGCGTTTCATCCTGCTCCCCCAGGATTTAAGTCCCGGCGAACAGATCAACCTGGCGGCCTGCGAACTGTCCAGCCCCCTGTTTTTCGTCCTCTGGAACGATCTTAAGATCATTACCGGCGGAGGGGCGGGCCGGATTGCCGGACGGCTCTGCCTTAGCCAGGAAGAACTGAAAAAGACCGGGGGAAACACCGGCGCCTGCGGGCGGCTCTGCACGGTTCCGGTGATTCAGAATACCCGCTGCGAGATCCTCCCCACCCTGACAGCCCCCGCGGTAAGCCGGGGGAACGTCAAGCCCCTGATCTTTAGCCCTCAAAAAGAGGGGCTCCCCAGCCTCTACCCCTTCGATTCAGTGGGCGTCTACGACCGGGAACGTTTTATCCGGCTGGGCGGTTTCGACACTACCCTGAAAAACCCCTACTGGCAGCTCATGGATTTCGGCTTCCGGGCCTGTCTCTGGGGGGAGGAGATCCGTGTTACCCAGCAGCTTAAACTTTCCCGGGAAGGGGAGTTCCCGGTGGCGGATAACACCCCGGACGAAAGCTACCGCCGCTTCTACCTTAAAAACCTGGCCCTGGTTTTCCATAGCGATTACGCCCATCTCCCGTTGCGCCGTTTCTTCGGCTACCTCAGGAGATCCGGCGTGGATCCTTTCAGCGCCTGGGAGGAATTTTCCCAGGCCCGGCGCTGGGTCAAAATCAACCGTTACCGGTTCCGCAGCGACGCCCGGATGGTGAACGAGCTATGGGAAGACATAGAAGCGGCCCAGGCGGCGGGTCCCTGATGGGCCTGACCGCGGTAGTTCTGCAGGCCCGGCTGGATTCTTCCCGGCTGCCCGGTAAAGCCCTGCTTCCCCTGGGCGGGAGGCCCCTGATTTTCCGGGTGATGGAAGCCCTGCGGCAGGTGCGGGCCGATCTCCGGATCCTCGCCTCCCCGGAAGACTGCGCCGCTTCATTCGGCCCTCTGGCGGAAGAGGCTGGTTTCAGCTTTCTGGCGGGGCCCAAGGAAGACGTGCTGGGCCGCTACTGCCTCGCCATCCGCCGTTTCGGCCTTGACCGGGTGATCCGGGCCACCGGGGATAATCCCTTTGTCTTCACCGACGCGGCGGAAGCCATAAACGCCGAAGCCGCCGCCCTGGAAGCCGATTACGCGGCCTACAGCGGCCTTCCCCACGGGGCCGGGGTTGAATCGGTGGCGGCGGCGGCCCTTCTCCGGGCCGGGGAGGAAGCCGACGATCTTTCGGACCGGGAACACGTCTGCCCCTACCTCTACAAGCACCCGGCACTCTTCCTGCTTCACCGCCCCCTGGCCCCTCCCCGCTGGCGGGGGCCCTCCCTCAGGGTAACGGTGGATACCGAAGAAGACTACCGCCGGGCCTCCGCTGTGTACCAGGCCCTGGGCAGGTACCCGGCCCTGTCCGGTCCGGGGGGGGAGACCCGCTACCAGGGATCCTCGATTATCGCTGTACAGGACATCGCCGTACAGGACATCGCCGCACAGAACGCCGCCATACAGGAGGCCGCGCCATGAACCGGCTTGTTTCTCCGGGAGGGCCGGTTCTGCTTGTCCCCTGCGCCGAACCGGGGAAGGGAGGGGGACACCTGACCCGCTGCCTTACCCTGCTCCAGGAACTCCGGCGCCGGGGGAGGGACGCCTTTCTCTACCTGGAGAGCGAGGCCCAGCTTGGGCTTTTCCGCCTTTTGGAAGAGGAGGACGGGGGCTCCCGCGAAGGGGAAAGCTGGGGAAACTGCCGGGCCTGGCTGGTATCCCGCCGGGAGGCGGCAGCGGAGATGCCCTGGGAGCTGATCGTCCTGGACCGTTTCCGGACTCCCCCGGAGGAATACGCCTTCTGGTCTTCCCTGGGCCCCCTTTTGGGTATTGACGAGGGGGGGAATCTCCGGGAGGATTTTGATTTTCTCCTGGATCTCCTCCCCGGCCAGCCGGGGCTTTCCCCGTCCAATCTCACGGCTCCTTCCCTGCTTCCCCTGCCCTCCAAAAGGCGATCCGGCCCGGACCCGGATACAAGCCCGGAGCCCGCCCCTTCCGGGAGGCTGCGGGTGCTTGTCAGCTTCGGCGCGGAGGATAAGGCCCGGCTTGGCCCCCTGGCGGCAGGCGCCCTGAAAGCCCTGGGGGAAGAAGCGGATGTTACCCTGCTGGATCCCCCGGCGGGAAAGTACATGGCCGAACTGCGGGAGCATCTTGCGGAATACGATCTCCTGATCACCCACTTCGGCCTTACCGCTTTCGAGGCCGTTTACGCGGGTCTCGCGGTATTGCTCATATCCCCCGGAGATTACCACGAAAGGCTCGCCCAGGCCGCGGGTTTCTTTTCCGCCGGCGCCGGGCAGCCGGGGATCTCCTTCATTCCCCGGCTTCTTATATTTCGCGGGGCCCTTAACCGGGATTTTGTCCAGGGTTTACGGCAACGCTGCGCCGGCATCGCGAAACGCTACGGCCTGGACAAGGCTCCCCGGCTTAGCCTCGGGGCCTTTGTCGGAGAACTCAGGCCCAGGGGGAATTTCCGGCGAGACCGGCCCTGCCCCGCCTGCGGGGCCGCCTGGAACCGGGAGTATAGGCCGGCCTGGGATGAGACGCCGGAGGAAAGCCCCGCCGGTTCGGTTTACCAGGCTCTGGCCCGGTTTCCCGACCGAACCTACCGCCGCTGCCCCCGTTGCGGCATAGTGTACATGAACCGCCTCAACGAACCCCCCATAGAGTACGCCAGGGAGTATTTTTTTGAATTTTACAAAAAACAGTACGGCAAAACCTACCTTGAGGATTTTCCCAATCTTGTTGCCATGGGACAACGGCGGCTTAAGCTGATCTCCTCGCTTCTGGTTCAGGGGGAAGGGGAGGGGCAGGCCCGGCTTCTGGATGTGGGCTGCGCCTACGGTCCCTTCCTCAAGGCCGCCTCCCAGGCGGGTTTTAATCCGGTGGGTATCGAGGCGGCCAGGGAAGCGGCGGCCTATGTGGCCCGGGAACTAAAGTTTCCTGTTATTCAGGGCCTTTTCCCCTTGGAAGCCCTGCCGGAGGGTACGGACGGATCTTCCCCCCCGTCTTTTCCCGGTGAACTTCAAAGCGAAAGCTTCTCCGTCCTGACTTTCTGGTATGTGATTGAGCATTTCCGGGAACCCCGGCTTGCCTTAAAAGAGGCAAGGCGGCTTTTGAAACCCGGCGGGGTGCTGGCCTTTGCCACCCCTTCCTTCCGGGGTATCTCGGGCCTCAAATCCTGCCGGGTTTTTCTTAAAAACAGCCCGGCGGATCACTGGACTGTCTGGAGCCCCCGGATCTGCCGTCCCCTGCTTAAACGCGCCGGCTTTAGCCTGAAAAAAATCGTCGTTATAGGCCACCATCCGGAACGTTTTCCCCTTGGTGGGGTGTTATTTAAAAAACGAAAAGGACTTTTATACGGCTTTTTCCTCCTCCTCAGCCGCTTCTTCCGTCTTGGGGACAGCTTTGAAGTTTACGCCGTAAAGGATTAGAAACATGAAAGAACGGATTATTATTCTGGGCGCCGGGGTAATGCAGGGCCCCGCCATCAGGATCGCCAGGGAAATGGGGCTTTTTACCGTCGTCCTGGACGCGGATCCCCAGGCCCCCTGGGTGTCCCAGGCGGACAGGTTTGAACAGATCGACCTTAAAGACAAAGAAGGCATCGAGGCCTTTGCCCGTTCCCTCAAGTCCCAGGGGGGTCTTTCGGGGATCATGACCGCGGGAACCGATTTTTCCGCCTCTGTCGCCTGGGTTGCCGAGAGGATCGGGCTTCCCGGCATACCCTACGAAGCGGCCCTGAACGCCTCGGACAAGCAGCGGATGCGATCCTGCTTTGAAAAGGCGGGGGTTCCTTCCCCGGCCTTTACGGTACTGACCGGGGCGCCCCGGAACAAGGCGGATTCGGTGGATTTCCTCCCCTTCCCCTACCCGGTAGTGGTGAAGCCGGTGGATAACATGGGCAGCCGGGGCTGCCGGAGGGTGGACTCCCCCTCCGAACTTGGGGTAGCGGTAGGGGAGGCCCTGGGCTTCTCCCGCTCGGGCCGGGTCATCGTGGAATCCTACATGGACGGCCCCGAATTTTCGGTGGATGCCATTGTCTACCACGGGGAGATCACCATCTGCGGCCTGGCGGACCGGCACATTTTTTTTCCCCCCTACTTCATCGAAATGGGCCACACCATGCCCACCCGCTTTCCCCGGGAAGATCAGCGGGCCTTGCTGGACACCTTTACCCAGGCGGTCCGTTCCCTGGGCATAGCCGGGGAAAATTCCTCCGGGGCCGCCAAGGGGGATGTCAAGCTCAGTTCCCAGGGCCCCATGATCGGCGAAGTGGCCGCCAGGCTTTCCGGGGGCTACATGTCCGGCTGGACTTATCCCTACGCCTCCGGGGTGGAACCCATCCGGGCGGCGATCCAAATGGCCGTAGGCCGGCGGCCCGAAGGGCTTAGCCCTTCCCGTTCCTGGACCTGTGCCGAAAGGGCCTTCATTTCCATACCCGGCCGGGTTCGTTCAATCCAGGGCCTGGAGGAGGCCAAGGCTGTCCCGGGCGTCCGGGATATCTTCCTCCGGGCGGAGCCGGGGAAAGAGGTCAGGTTCCCGGAAAACAACGTAACCAAATGCGGTAACGTCCTCGCCGCCGATCCCGGCAGGGAGGAGGCCGCGGGGGCCGCGGAAAAGGCCGCCCGTTCCATCCTCATCAGGCTGGAGGCCCCCAACGCCGAAACCAGGGCCTTCCTGGAAGGTTCCGGTCCCCAGGCCCCCGGCGGACCGGCGGCATTCCCCCCCGACGCCTTTACCCTGGGCGCCGGCCTCCGCTCGGCCCTGGAAAAACTGCCCGATCCCGCCCCGGAAGGAAGCGGAGATCTTTCCCTGGTTCCCTTCCCCGAGTTTCTCTCTTCCGGCTTGGAGGACTACGCGGGCCGGGGCGCGGCGGAAAGCCTGGACGCGGTTCGCCGGATTACCGGGCTTCCCCTTCCCCTTGCGGGCCGGGAGATCGGGGATCCCTCGGGTACTGCCCATGGCGCTGCCTGTGGCCTTGCCGATCAGGATACCGGGGGGGGCGGAAAACTGGGCAGGGCTTTCTGGAAGGCCCTGATCCGGGGAGGCTATCAAGGCGCGGTTTATTTTCTCGATGATTTACTAAGAAGACGGATATGAGGAAATTTAACCACCGAAAGATCGCCGGCCCAAGGGCCCTGTTTTTTGGGCTTCTGTATTCCCTTTCCCTTTTTTTGTACGGGGCGGAAACCCTGCCCGCTGAGCCGGGGCAGATTCTCTCCCTGGACGACGCCCTGTCCCTTCTGTCAGGGGAAGCTTCCGAATTCCGCTGGGATCCTTTTATGGGTTCGGGAATTTTCAACGTTTCAGGACATACCGCCGCCTTTACCGCCGGTGAACCGGGGGAAACGGGCTTCCTCGTGGCGGACGGCAGGGAGGTCTTTACGGTTCCCCTGCCTTACCTGGTAAAGGGACTCCTCTTCTTCCCCGGTGAATTCGTGCGGACCGCCGCCGCCGTTTTTGCCCGGTACGCGGAAGAGGACGCTTCCCGGTTCCGCATCGCCGCCATCATCGTGGACCCCGGTCACGGGGGCAAGGATCCCGGGGCCATAGGCAGCTTGACCCTCAACGGAAAACCCTTCCGATCCGTGGAAAAAGACATCGTCCTCAGCGCCTCCAAACAGCTCTACGCCCTCCTTTCCCAGGCCTATCCGGACAAGCGGGTCCTCCTAACCCGGGAGGGGGACAGCTTCCTTTCCCTGGACGAGCGGGTGGATCTGGCCAACTCGGTACCTCTCAAGAAAAACGAGGCTGTCATATTCATCTCCGTTCACGCCAATTCTTCGTTTAACAAAAACGCCCGGGGTTACGAGGTCTGGTATCTTGACCCCGGCTACCGGAGGGAGGTGATAGACAAGTCAAAACACGAAGGTTCCGCGGAGCTGCAATCCATCATGAATATCATGCTGGAGGAGGAATTTACCACGGAGAGCATCATGATGGCCCAGTCCATTCTGGGCCGGATAGGGGAGGCGATGGGAAATTCGATACCCTCCAGGGGGATAAAGGCGGAAGAGTGGTTTGTGGTAAAGAACGCCCGGATGCCCGCGGTTCTGGTGGAGCTGGGTTTTGTCACCAACCTCCAGGATGCCCGGCTTATGGCCGATCAGGGGTACTTGCGGAAGCTCGCGGAAGCGCTGTATAAAGGGATTGCCGATTTTATCGGAACTTTTGAGCGATCCGGAGGTTTTACCGCCCTGCGGTGATCTTGATCCATGTCCCCGCCTCCCCGTTTTTTCCCCGCTTTGTCCCGTTTCAGGCCTTACCGCTGGTTTCTGCCGCTGGCGCTTCTGGGTTGTTTTACCTTCATGGAATTCCGGCTTTCGGGGCTTGCCAGGCGGACGTTTGTTTTTTATTCTGTTACTAGGGGTTCGGTGGCGGTGGAGGATCGTATGCTCCGCCGGGCGGAAACCCGGGAAATGGATTTAGGCAGATACGTGGAAGAGGTTTTGCTGGGCCCGGTCTCCCCGGATCTAAGCCCCCTGTTTCCCCCGGAAACGGGACTTCGGGGTATTCTGTACCGGAACGGGGTAGTATACGTAAACCTTTCCGAGTCCGCGGCTTTGCCTGTTTCCAACGGGGAAGACCTTTTCCGGAACTTTCTGGCCCTGAACCAGGGTATCAGGCGGAATTTCGCCTATGTAAAGGATGTCCGGCTTTTTGTGGCCGGAAATCCCGCGTATTCCGGATATTTTGAGGGAATTTTTCCTCTAAATTTCTAAGAAAACGGAGAAAAAACATTGACAAATCGTGTGTATTTTGTATACTTACAAAATAACTGATTTGCTATCACTAAGCGTATTATCCTAATGCGTTGTAGAAAGGAGTAGTGGATGAAACGGATGTTCGTTCTTGTTGCCCTGTTGTTCCTTGTCGGCTCTCTGTTTGCTGAGGAAGCGGTGCTTATCGACTTTTCAAAGCTTGCGGCGGATATTTCTGTCAACAATCCGGATGGGGTTCTTAACCAGAACCGTCAGACTATGATGGATTATGCCAACGTGGCCGGCGGCAGCTTCACCCAGGAACAGAAAGATGTCATGAAAACTTCCCTTGCCATTTCCAACTGGGAAGTAAAGCTCGCCTCTTCCTCCAAAACCGTGACCAACGAGGTCCTCAGTTTTGCCAAGGAAGCGCCTTCCAAACAGTTCGGATCGGTTTTAGGCATCCGGGTGCATTTCCCCGTGGAAAGTTGGAATTCCTGGGCCCTGATTAAACCGCCTTTTGAAATTCCCGCTTTTGAACCCGCCGCGACGGTCAATGACGACGGAACCATCGAAGCTTCCGAGGATAGTAACGGGATTACCGGCCCCAGCCGCTTCGAAGACGGGTACGGCGTTGTAAAGAACGTGGGGACCCTCAAATCCGTTGCCGTGAATGTGTACGGCCTCAATTTCCCCCACAGCGTTTCGGCTGTTCTGGTTGATGCCCGTGGGGGAGAGAGAATCATCCACATGGGTTATGTTAATTTCGACGGCTGGGGGGAACTCCGCTGGGATAACCCCGCCTATGTTAGAGAAGTCAGGAACCGGGAACTCAGGCTTTACCCCCTGTATCCCGCATCCACCCCCTTTGTGAAATTCGGCGGCTTCCTGGTTCAGCGGGACGCTTCCAAGGAGGGCGGGGACTTTATTGTTTACTTTAAAGACGTAAAGATCATTTACGATAAGGCGGTGCTTGATACTGAACGGGATATTGACGACGAGGCCCTGTGGGACATCATCAAGGATCGGGAGACCAAGAAAAAAGTCTACGAGATGGAACGGTTCGGGTATGATCAGGTACTCCGGTATCTGGATGATCAAAAGAAAGCCACGGAAAACAGTTTCACCCCTTCGCCGACTAATGATGATGGGCAGCAGACCAATTAGTCTGCGGGAAAGTTTAGGCTGATTTAAAAAAGGCTGTCGAAAGACAGCCTTTTTTGTAAGTAGGGTTGTTCGAAAACTTCGGTTTTTGAACAAATTACGCTTTTGAACAAATTCCGCTAAAAACAATTTGGGACTGTTCCAAAATGTCGGATTTTGGAAGGGTAACTTTGAATTTAGCGTTGTTTAAGGTTGAACATGGAACATAGCCTTGTCTTGCCCAGCCGGAACGCCCTGTTGGCGGAGTACGAGGGTTTTATGAAAGGCCGGCTCCGGGTTACCCGGGATTTGGAGTTCAGTCTGGAAAGGAAGTTTTCCGGTTTAAGCTCCAACCTTACGGTGAAAGGCCGGCTTAAAGATTTTCCCAGTTATCACAAAAAATATATCCGTATTCTTAAAAACGCTTCCCCGCCCGTTCCTCCGGAGATTACCGATCTGATCGGCCTGCGGGTGGTATGCCCCTTTCTGGAAGACATGGTAGCGGCGGAAAAAATCATCAAAGAGAATTTCGAGGTAGTTGAGGCTGAAAGGAAGGGGGCCGGATACTCCTTCAAAGAATTTGGTTACGAATCCACCCATCTTCTGATAAACATCCCCCCCGATATTCTGTGGAAGAGGGGGGAATGCGGCTGCAAAGTAGCGGAAATTCAGATCCGCACGAGCCTCCAGGACGCCTGGGCGGAGGTGGAACACGAACTGGTATACAAAGCCGAATTTACCCCCTTTGACGAGCCCATGAAACGAAAGCTTGCCGCCCTGAACGCCAGCCTTTCCCTGGCGGATACGGTCTTCCAGGAGATCCGTTCCTACCAGCGGCAGCTCAACGGCGAATTGGGGAAACGGCGGGATTCCTTTTACCAGAAAATAGAGGATTCAACCGACGCCCTCTTGTTCATGGATACTGAAAGCGGTGAACCCTCCGGGGGCAGGGTTAAACCCGGCGGGGATGGCGGCCGCGGTTTTCCCGTTTCAAGATCCGGAAAGGCCGCCGGATTCCCTGGGGGGCAAGGCCGCCCGGCTTCGGCCGGCACGGTAGACGATCTCCTGCTTAACGCCCTCTACGCCCACAACAAGAAACTTTTTGACGAGGCCATAGGGTTTTACAGCCGCATACTGGAGATGAAGATAGACGATTCGATCAGGTCTCTTATCCACAAACACCGGGGCATGGCCTACTTTGCCCAGTCAAAGTACCGGGAGGCTATCGGCGACTTTTCCAGTTCCCTGGAATGGGACAAAAAATCCTACAAGGCCGCCTATTACCGGGGGGTGGTTCACGCGGTACAGCAGCTTTACTCCCAGGCCGCGGAAGATTTTACCCTGTCCCTGGCAATAAACCCCTACCAGTCCTTTTGCCTTTTCAGGCGCGGCCAGGCCCATTACCATATCGGCGACTATCCCCAGGCTCTGGCGGACTGCGACTCCTCCCTTGCCCTGGAACCGGATAACGAGGGGGCCAAAAAGCTCCGGGAAATACTCCTGGACAAACTAAAGATGTAGCCCCGGCCCCTCCAGCAGCTTGATTACACTAAAAATACTTATATGAACAACCATGGGGACACAAAGAATTTAACCACATGGCGACACGAAAGCTCGTGAAAGGAGGATATAGGAGAAACCTTTCAGCATAACCTTATGAGACCATAGAGGAAACTCTATGCATCTCATCCGGGAAGGAGTGGCGAACCATCGGAAGCGGCGGACTTTTAGTCCAAGGGGAGGACGGCTGTCCAACTAATGGGCAGCCTCTCCTACCCGATTTAAAATTCTCCGCAATACAGTTCCCACCTTGAACTAATCAAGCTCCGGTGGCTTACACCGCTTACAAGGCTCATAGCCCCTTGATACCGCTTGGTCAAGGCGTATGGATATTTTCGATTTACGG
>JAISWN010000027.1 GCA_031271075.1 Treponema sp. | reverse complement strand
TTAATACCCCGCCCTTCAGGGCGGTTAAAGAGGTATTAAACCTCCGAGTGCAACCACATCGGGAGAACAACATACCTCGCCGAACCGCAGGTTCGACTTCAGGGCGAGGTTGTTGATTACTCAAAACGGATCCCGGAGGCTTTTCCCCCGGCCCGTGCCGCCCGGCCTATCTCCCAGGCGGGGAAACCCTTGCCGTCCAGGTACTCAATAGCCTTCTTCGCGTCTTCCCGCGCCAGGGCCAGGACAAAACCGATACCCATGTTAAAAGTATTAAACATCATTTTTCTCAAAGCCGGGTCCGAATTCAGTAGTTCTGCTCCCCTCCGCTGGGCCTCCGCGCCGCGGCTCCCCGCCTCCCCGATCCCCGCCGCTATCCGGGCGAAGATCGGCGGGACAGCCCAGCTTCCCTCCCGGATCACCGGGTCAAGCCGGGCCTCTCCCCCGGCCCCGCCGCCGAACATCCGGGGTATGTTTTCGTAAAAGCCGCCCCCGGTGATGTGGGCCATGCCCCGAATCTCCACCTGTTCCATAAGACCCAAAACGGGCTTCACGTAGAGCCGGGTAGGTTCCAGCAGGGCCATACCGACGGGCATGCCGCCGAAGTCTTCGTCCAGATTGGGGATAAGCCTGCGGATAAGGCTGAAACCGTTGGAGTGAAGCCCCGATGAGGCAAGCCCGATGAGGGCGTCTCCTTCCCGGATCTTTTTCCCATCAACGATATCTTTCTTGTCGATAATGCCCACCGCAAAACCCGCCATGTCGTATTTTCCCTCGTCGTAGAATCCGGGCATTTCCGCGGTTTCCCCGCCGATCAGCACGGCTCCGGTCTCCCTGCAGCCCGCGGCGACTCCCTTAACCAGATCGGCGGCCACGGCGGCGTCCAGTTTTCCGCAGGCGATATAATCAAGGAAGAAGAGGGGCCGCGCCCCGTGGCAGAGTACATCGTTGACACTCATGGCCACACAGTCAATGCCCACGGTGTCGTACTTCTTCATCCTAAAGGCAATGTCAAGCTTGGTTCCCACCCCGTCGGTTCCCGAAACCAGAACCGGCTCTTCCATCGGCCCCCTGGCCGGACCTTTTCCGGTTTCGAAAAATTCCTTAAGGGAGAACATCCCGGCGAAACTGCCGATGCCGTTCAGAACCGCCCGGTTCATGGTAGAGGCGGTGTATTCCCGGTAACGCCCGACGGCCCGGTAACCTTCTTCGATATCAACGCCGGCCTGTTTATAGTCCATGGAGCCATCATAGAGGGTTTTTTTACCCTTGGCTATAACGGCGCGTAACGGCGCAGTGATACCGTTATCTGTTGCCTTCATACACAGTCATTCATACACAGTTTCACAGAAATTCTTTTGCCGCATCCCTTACCGCGATTATATTTTAATAATAGAATTACTGAGGTTTGCGCTTTTGGCGAAACCCTGAGTCTAATACCTTACCAAAACAACATACCCCGCTGCTTGCGGGGTTGTTGATTGTCCGGCGGAAGCCCGGTATATTTCGGCTATAGATGTAACCCGTCCGGCTGCCAGGGAGTTTGTATGAGTTTGCAGGATTTAGCGGAAATTTCGCGTTTTTACGGTTCCAATCCCGATTATGTGATTGCCGGAGGGGGAAACACCTCGTTTAAGGACAGAGATTACCTCTACATAAAGGCGTCCGGCGCCAGCCTGGCAAGCGCCCGGCCCGGCGACTTTGTTAAGATGAACCGGGCCGCCCTGGCAAAGATATGGGGAAAAACCTACCCTGCCGATATGGAAGCCCGGGAGGCGGCGGTTCTGGCGGACATGATGACCGCCAGGGCTCCGGGAGAGGAGGGCAAGCGGCCCAGCGTGGAAACCCTGCTTCATGATATCCTTCCCTTTGCCTTTGTGGTTCACACCCACCCTTCGCTGGTAAACGGCCTTACCTGCGCCCGGAAGGGCGAAAAAACGGCCCGGAAACTTTTTCCCGGGAGCGTCTGGGTTCCTTCGATCAATCCGGGCTACATCCTTTCAAAGGCCGTAAAGGACGCCATGGACAGCTACCGGGCTGAAAAAGGAAAAGCCCCGGAGGCCATCTTCCTCCAGAATCACGGGATCTTTGTGGGGGCCGAGAGCCCCGGTGAAATCAAGGCTGTTTACGGCAGGATCGTGAACGCAATAGAGGGGCAGGTTAAGCGGAAACCTGATTTAAGCGGGAAGGTATCTTCTTTCGGGAACTCGGATTCCCTTGCCGGGGAACTCAAGCGGGCGGCGGACCGTCTAAGCGGCGGACCGGCCTGGTTCGTCCGGTTTGAGCGGAACGCGGAACTTAGCCGGTTTACCGCCGGGAAAGACGCCTTCAAGCCGGTATCTTCGGCCTTTACGCCGGATCACATCGTCTACGCCGGAAGCGATCCGCTGTTTATCGGCGGCGGCGCGGCGGAAGGGGGAGGACTCCTTGAAGAGGCCCTTAAAAAGCACCGCGAAAAAACCGGACGCATCCCCAAGGCCGTGGCGGTTCAGGGCCTGGGTCTTTTCGGCCTGGGCAACTCCGAAAAGGCCGCCGGCAACGCGGTGGAACTGTTTAACGACGCCGTAAAAGTCGCGGTTTATACCGAAAGTTTCGGCGGCCCTCTCTTCATGCCCCCCGGGCAGATAAGCTTTATCAACAACTGGGAAGTTGAACGCTACCGCTCAAAGGTATCGTCCGCTTAACGCGGCTCCTGGGCGCCCATTCAAAAAAGGCGCCTGGCATTGCGTCCGGATGTACCATGTACAGGTCCATGCCTTCTTCGCCGTTGCGGTTGGTTTTTTTTGTAAATACCGCGGATTTAGCGGTTTTTTACGCTGGAAAAAGTAAACGCCGGTACCCTGGATTTGCCGCCTTCGCCATATACTTTTTTGTCTTTTCCCCTTATATTTTAACCAGGAATGACCGCTACCCAGGAAGACGCATTCTACGATTTCCTCGAAAATGTTACCGGGCCTTTTACCGTGGAAGAAGCGGCTGATTTTATCAGGCTGCTTGACCCGAAACAGAGCGGCCGTTTGCGTATGGAACTCGCCGCCCTGCTTAACGCCCGCAATACCGCCTTCCGGCTGGACAGCCGGCGCTGGGTCTCCCGGCGGGGCTGTTTTGAGCCGGTTCCCTTTGTCATAAGCCCGACCAAACTGGAACTGCTCAACGGTATCCTCATCCCCGGCCACCGTTGTGTTCCCTTTGCCAATCCGGGACTGCTTCCCCAGGAGTACACGTTTTACTGGAAGGGCTCAAGCGTCCCCGCGACCACCACCGAAGCCCCTCCGGAGGATCTTTACCCCTATTACTACATTTTTGGGGAAGAGTACGCCCCCCAGTACGTGGCCCGGGACAACCCGGAGAACGAAAGCGCCTATAACAGCGATCCCTACGAAGATCCCCCGGAGGTGTCGATCAAAACCCTGGACATGCGGAATATTTACCGGGAAAGCGGTTTCGTGCCGGGGGATCGGTTCGTGGTCAGAACCAGGGACTGGAAAAAGGGGAGCTTCGATCTTGAACGGGTGGGAAAAGACGAGTGGAACCAGGCCGACCTCTACGCCTGGCTTGAGGCCGCGGAGGGGGGCTTTGAAGACGCCTTCAGCCTCCTGGGCCCCGGCTCCACCACGGAGGAACAGATCGCCTACGCCTACTGGTACGGCGGCAAACGTATGCGGGACATACCCGCCTATTCCCTGGAAGACTTTATCTATGAAAAGACCGACCGGATCGAGACCAC
>JAISWN010000121.1 GCA_031271075.1 Treponema sp. | reverse complement strand
ATCCAGATATCGTCCACCCCTACATCCATCACCCCTTTGGACTGAAAATCCTGCATAACCGCCTTCCGGGCGGCAAAAAGCCCCCGGGAATCGCAGTAGCCCTGGGCGTTCTGCAAATTGACGATGATATCATGGATAATCTCGTCCGGGGCGTTGAAGCCGAAGGGCGCCGGGTTCCCTATGTTGAGTTTTAAAATACGGAAGCCCTCGTCTTCAAGGAGCTTTGCCTCCTTAAGCACCGGCCCCCGGATGTCGTAACAGACATTGTCAAGCTTCGCGGATTTGTCAAAGATCCTCATTTATCAAAGCCCCTCATTTATCAAAGCCCCTCGTTTGTCAAAGCCTTTCATGGTAAATTCACTCCTCGGTCAAAGCTCCCCATGGTAAATTCAGTCCGCTTCCGGCCCGGAAGCAGGGCAAAACCGCAGCAGCGGCTCAGCCTTGAATTTCGATTTGAATTTCGATTTGAATTCCAAAGGAAAATCCCCTATAATATCAACCGATGATAGATAAAAAGGAAACCCAAGTCAACGTAAAATGAAAAACTACCTGGTCGAAACTATCCCCCCAGGCAGCTATTTCTCCCGGCCTGTGTATCTGGATGAAGAATTTGTCCTTGCCGCCCCTGAAATGCGCTTCTCATGGGATCTGATGAAGGCCGTCGAAAAATGGGAGTTCAAAACCGTAACCAGCGGCGGCGAGCCCCGGAAGAATTACACGGTTGAAAATTCAGGCGAAGCGGCGTTTGGCGAGCGGGAATGTATAAAGCAGGCGGAGGAATTTTACAAGGACTTTAGAGAATCGGTGGAGGAATTCTTCCGGCAGGCCGAAAGCGCCGGGGAGGTGAATTTTAATACGGCGGTGGAGACGATAAAATCGTCCCTGGACATTATCCGGGAAGACAGGCGTTACCTGCTGCGGATTCAGAAAAACACCGGGCCCGGGAAGGAGCAGAACTACCTGATTACCCACACCGTATGGTCTACGATTATTGCCCTCATCATTGGGATGTACCTTAAACTGCCCATACACCGGCTTATTGAACTGGGGGTCTCCGCCCTGTTCCACGAAATCGGGATGATCAAACTTCCCCCGGAGATATACTTAAGCAATCGCCCCCTGAGTCCCGTGGACCGCAGGACGATGCTTACCCATACCCTGCTCGGCTACAATCTCCTTAAATCCTCCAATTTTCCCCTGTCGGTGTGCATCGGCGCGCTGGAACACCACGAGCGGGAAAACGGTTCCGGTTACCCCCGGCGCCTTACCTCGGACAAGATCAGCCTCTATTCCAAGATCATTGCCGTGGCCTGCTCCTACGAGGCCCTTTCATCCCATCGCCCCCACCGGGAGGCGAAAGACGGTTACACGGGGATGCTGGAACTCCTCAAAAACGAGGGAAACCAGTACAATGAAACGGTGGTGCAGGCCTTGGTTTATTCCCTGTCGATCTACCCTATCGGGCTTTACGTTCTTCTGTCCGACGGGAAACAGGGGCAGGTAGTGGATGTTAACCCGGAAAAACCCCGTTTCCCGGTAGTACAGATCCTGGGGGAATTTACCCCCCAGGGCTTGAACCGGACGCTGGAGACCTCGGAAGACGGAATCCGCATTGAACGGCCCCTTACCTGGGAAGAGATGGGGGTTTGATATGGAGGACCCGGAGCCTTTTTCACAGATCCTGATCATTCTCGCGGTTATACTGGCGGGAGGCTTCTTCGCCCTGTTTGAAAACGCTCTTGTCTCGGTCCGCAAGGGCCGGTTGCGGGCCCTGGCCGAGGGGGGGGAAAAAAAGTACCGCAAAGCCCTGGAGGCCGCCGAAAATCCGGAGCCCTTCCTTTCGGTAAGCCGTATCTGGATAGCCTTTCTCAGGATACTGGCGGGGCTTTTGGGGGGCTTTAACCTGATCCGGCCCCTGGGGGATCGGCTGCTGCCCGGCGGGGAAGCCGCGGGGCTTTTGGGGGACATCCTGGCTGGCGCGGCGCTCATAGCCGCCTTTACCTTGGCCGCGGCGATCCTGGGGGGCTTTCTTCCAAAGCTCATCGCCCTTTCCGCCCCGGAAAAAACCTGCGCCCGTTGTCTCCCCCTGGTACGCGCCCTTTCCCTGCCCTGGAGGCCCCTGCTCAGCTTCTACTCCGGCGCTTCCGCCCTGGCCTGCCGGATCTTCAAAATCGGCCCCTCCGTTTCGGGTATGACCGAAGACGAACTGCGGAACGCCCTGGCGGAAGGGGAAAAATCCGGGGTGGTGGAAAGCAAGGAACGGACAATGGTGGAGGGGGTCTTTTACCTGGGCGACCGCAGCGCCGGCGCCTTCATGACCCACCGATCCGAAATTGAGTGGCTGGATCTGGACGCCGGTTTCGACGAGATCCGGGACATGGCGGAGAACCACGCCGCCCAGGGCTGCTTCCCCGTGGCCCAGGGCGAACTGGACGAGATCGTCGGGGCGGTGTACCTGGAAGACATACTAAAGGCCATTCCCGGGGGCCTTGCCCAGGGCCTCAAGCCCCTGATCCGGAAGCTGCCCTTCGTACCCGAGACCATGTCCGCCCTTAAAGCCTTCGAAGCCTTCAAGCGGGGAAAAACAGACTACCTTTTCGTGATGGACGAATACGGCGGCTTCGCGGGCCTCTTGTCCGTCCGGGATCTGGTGGAGGAAATCGTCGGCCAGCTTTCGGAAGGCGTGCCGGAGGAGGAGGAGCTTATCCCCCAGGGGGACGGCGCCTGGCTTGCCGGCGGCAGCGTGAGCATTGACGACGCGGCCCGGGTTCTGGAACTGAGCAGCCTCAACGGGGAAGGCCGCCAGGACTACCACACCCTGGCGGGTTTCATCCTGGATCTGGCCGGGGAGATCCCCCGCCCGGAGGCGAAGTTCACCTACAACGGCTACGAGTTTAAAGTTGTCAGCATGGAGGGCAACCGGATCGACAGGGTGCTGATTCGGAGAATTTGAGGGGGGGCATACCTCCCCCACCCACCGCTTCCTGTTACTCTTTTCATACCCCATACCTTTACCGGCTCTTTCCTATTTGCGGATAAGCTCTAAGTTAGTGTATATAGCGCCGGCCGCCGGTTCCCGGCGGCGCCGGAAAGGTCTCGGACATTTTTTTTGAATTTTTTCTTTATTTTCTGGCTTTTTTTACGATATTGTTGTAATGTTTAAATACGGAGGTTCCATAATGAAAAAATGTGATTTTTCTCCCCTGAATATTACCGGGATAGCAATTCCCGGCGTCGCTGGTTCCCGCGGGTCCACTTCTTCCCTGTCAAGGCGGAGTGCGCCGTTCCGGGATTCTGGGGGGGGGGGGGGCGGCCGGGGGGGGGGCGG
>JAISWN010000290.1 GCA_031271075.1 Treponema sp. | reverse complement strand
TACTCCCACTCGATGGTGGCCGGGGGCTTGCTTGAAATGTCGTAGGTGACCCGGCCGATATCTTTGACGGTGTTGGTGATGAGGGTGGAAATTTCCAGCAGATCCCGGGCGGGGAAGGGGTAAACGTCGGCGGTCATGCCGTCGGCGCTGGTAATGGCCCGCAGAGCCAGAACCCAGCCGTACTTCCGTTCGTCCCCGGCCACGCCCACCGAGCGGATCGGCAACAGCACCGCGAAGGCCTGCCAGATTTCATCGTAAAGGATCTTCCCGGTTTCCGGATTTGTCCGTTTTTTCAGTTCCCCGATATAGAGGGCGTCCGCCTCCCGCAGGATACCGCACTTTTCCCGGCTTACCTCCCCAAGGATCCGAACCGCAAGGCCGGGGCCGGGGAAGGGGTGGCGGCGGATCACTTCCCCGTCTACCCCCAAAAGGAGGCCCAGGCGGCGGACCTCGTCTTTGTAAAGCCGGTCCAGGGGTTCGATGATCCCGCCGGCCCGGCGTTTCGCGTCTACCAGGGGGCTGCTCACATTGTGGTGGCTCTTTATCAGCCGGGCCTTTTTCCCCACCCCCTTGCCGGACTCGATCAGATCCGTGTAGAGGGTTCCCTGGGCCAGGAAATAGCTTTCCGGCAGCCCCAGGCGGTCTACCTCCCGTTCCTGGATGGTGATGAAAAGATCCCCTATGGCCTTTCGCTTGGCTTCCGGTTCGGTAAGGCCCCGGAGGGCGGAGAGGAACTCCTCCTCGCAGTGAACGATGTGAAGGTGTCTGGCCCCCATTTTTTCAAGGGCCTTTTTAACGGTTCCGGTTTCGTCCTTCCGCATAAGCCCCGTGTCCATGTACATCAGGTGTACCTGCTGGGGGGACAGGGTCTTGAGGAGAAGTGCCCCGGCTACGGTGGAGTCTACCCCGCCGGAGATGAGGAGCAGTACCGGGTTTGAGCCTACCCGGGCGGAGAGGGAGGCCCGCACCTCCTCCACGTACCGCTCCATGGTCCAGCCCCCCGCCGCGCCGCAGACACCGAAGACAAAGGAGGCAAGGATCTCAAGGCCCCTCTCGCAGTGGGTTACCTCCGGGTGGAACTGAAGGCCGAACCAGGGTTTTTCGTCGTGAATCACCACCGCCGGGTAACCGTTCCCGCTGGTACCGCAGATCCGGAACCCCGGGGCAATGCGGGTAAGGGTATCCCCGTGGCTCATCCAGGCGGTTAAGGAAAAGGAGGCGGGTTTTGAGGCGTAAGGGGCCGGGGCTTCTTCCGGGCCGGGAACCGGGCCGCCGGTGATGGCTTCCAGGGAAACCGCCGGGTCAAAAGCCCGGAAAAAGCGGGCGGCAAGACCGAAATTCGGCGCGTCTTCCCGGAATTCGAGGAGCGATCCCCTGGTAACCTGTACCTCGATACGGCCGTACTCCTGTTTGGGCAGGGCTTCCACCATGCCCCCATTGTCGTAATTCATCCGCTGAAGGCCGTAGCAGATCCCCAGGACGGGCAGATCCAGGCTGTAGAGCCGCTTGTCCGGCCCGGTTCCCAGGCCGGTATACACCGACTCAGGAGAGCCGGAGAGGATGAAGCCCCGAACCCGGCGGCCCGTGGTTCCCCCGGAGAGGAGTTCGCCGGTTAGGAGGGTGTCCCCGGGAACTATCTCCGTATAGACGCCCATGTCCCGGATCCGGCGGCTGATAAGCTGGGTCGTCTGGCTCCCGAAATCCAGAATCAAGATCTTATCCATGTTGTCTCCAAAATTGCACGTGGAGTTTTGGGGTTAGGGCCCCCACGCCCTTTGCTAAGCGCACCGCTTCTGCCCCAAAACTCTCAAGGCTAAAAGAAAAAACCCCTGATTTTTTCTTTTAGCGGGTCCAGGGGCTTTTCCGGATTATCGTCGCCTTCCGGTCGTAGCCCACGGAAACAATATCAATAGGGGTCTCGCAGAAACGCTCGATGAATTCGATGTACTCCATGGCCTCTACCGGAAATTCCTCGTAAGTCAGGGCGTTGGCCAGGGATCTTTTCCAGCCCGGGAAGGAACGCAGCACCGGTACGGCCCGGTTGAGATCCGGCACCGAGGCGGGGAAGGCTTCCACGATTTTGCCGTCGATGCGGTAGGCGGTACACGCCTTTATCTCCGCCAGGGTGTCGTAAACATCCAGGTGGGTCATCACCAGGGAGTCGACGGAGTTGGTAAGGCAGGCGTAACGCAGGGAGACCAGATCCAGGTAACCGCAGCGCCGGGGCCGCCCGGTGGTAACCCCGTATTCCCGGCCCGTGTCCCGGACAAAGCGGCAAAGCTCATCCTCCGAACCGGGGTCGAATTCGCTGGGCAGGGGACCGTTCCCCACCCGGGTGGAATAGGCTTTGAAGACCCCCAGAACCTTGTCGATGGCCCGGGGGCCGATGCAGCCCCCGATGGCCGCCCCGGCGGCGCAGGACATACCGCTGGACACGTAGGGATAGGTTCCCAGATCCAGATCCAGCAGGGTTCCCTGGGCCCCTTCAAACAGCACCTGGTAGTTCTTGCGGTGGTTCAGGTAGGAGAAAAGATCCACCGACATGGCCAGGAGCCGGTCGATGTAGGGAGCAAGGAATTCCCGATCCTCCGCTTCCAGTTCCTCAAGTTTCTCTTTCCAGGCAAGATCCGCGATACGGATGCCGTCCCGGTCGCTTTTCATGGAATAGCTGATCCCGATACCCCTGCCGGTTGTGCCGATTGGATTTTTACGGGCATCGTCCCGATCCTTGTCGAGCCGGATGTACCGGGGAAGGACGATATGGGCCCGGTTGGAGATAAAGACCCGGCCTTCCGTATCAATACCCCGGCCCTCGAGCATTTCAAGTTCCGAAAAAAAGGCCACCGGATCGATCACCATGCCCGCCCCGAGGATGGCTATCTTATCAGCGTAAAACACCCCCGAAGGGATCAGGTGCAGGGCATATTCCTCCCCGCCGATGACAATGGTATGCCCCGCGTTGGCCCCGCCGGAATAACGGACGATTACCTGGGCCTCGTTGGCCAGGTAATCAACGATCTTGCCTTTTCCCTCGTCACCCCATTGGGCGCCGATGACCACTACATTCATGGAATCCTCCATCTTAAGGTAGCCGAAAAGCGGGGGGCTTGCAAGATTTATCAGCAGTTGTATCCCCATGCGCCCTATTGACGGGGGTATCTTTCCCTGGTTAAATTTCATTTATGACTGATGTCCATACCGACACGCTTGAAGATGAAGATTTTGATACAATTCTGCCGCCTGATGTCGATTTTTCCGGGGACCTGAATTTTGAAAAACCTTTTCTTATCCAGGGGAAGATTTCCGGAAAAATTAACGCCAGGGGAATTTTGGTAATTGATAAAGACGCGGTGGTGGATGCGGATATTAGCGCGCCCAGGGTGGTGATCCGGGGTACGGTAACGGGGAATGTAAGCGCCTCGGAGAAGGTGGAGCTAAGCGGTACGGGAAGGCTCCAGGGGAACGTGGATACCCCGAAGATCATGATGGAGACCGGCTGTATCTTCAACGGCCTGTGCAGCATGGACGAAAAGGCGCCGTAATATGAAAAGCCGGCTCCTTTCGGTATTTTTTTTTCTTTCCCTGAGCCTGCTTTTTCCCCAAACCCGGCCCGACGCCCTCATGGAATACCGGAACGGTAACTACGAGCGGGCGGTGAATATCTGCAAAAACGAAATCACCGCGAATCCCAATAACCTGGATTCCCATGTGGTGATATGCTGGAGCCTCCTCAGGCTTAACCGTTTCCAGGAAGCCCTGGCCTATGCCCGCTCGGGCCGGAACCTGAGCCGCTACGATACCCGGATCATCGAAATTCTGGGGGAGATAAGTTACTACGAGGGCCGCAACAACGAGGCCCTCCAGTATTTCCAGGAATATGTCAACTTGGCCCCCGAAGGCCAGCGGATAGACATGGTGTACTACTTCCTGGGGGAGATATACATCCGCCTGGGCCGTTTCCGGCACGCCGATATTGCCCTGTCTACCGCGGTTCACTGGGTGCCGGGAAACGCCGCCTGGTGGACCCGGCTTGCCTACGCCCGGGAGAACGCGGGGGATTTCTCGGAGGCTATTGCCGCCTACGAGCGGGCCCTTTCCCTCAATTCCCAGCTTTCCGATGCCCGCCGCGGCCTTGACCGTACCCGGCAGGCCCTGAGTTCCCGCTAAGCCTTCAGTCTCATGCCTTCCTTCTCGATTTATACCCTGGGCTGCAAGTTAAACCAGCTTGAAAGCGAGGCGGTGGCCGCGTCTTTCCGGGACGCGGGTTTTACCGTCAATCCCTGGGAGGAAGGGGCGGATATCCTGGTGGTCAATACCTGCACGGTTACCTCCATGGCCGAACAGAAGGCCCGGCGGATCATCCGCAAGCTCCTGAAGGAAAACCCCTCTTCCCTCGTCATTGTAACCGGCTGTTACGCCCAGCTTGAGGCGGAAAAGATCGCCGCCCTGGAGGAAACGCCCGCCGGTTCAGGCGGAAGGCGGCGTCTTTTTGTGGTTCCCGGGGATCTGAAACCGGCCCTGCTGGATCTGCCCCGGCGTATGGGCGACGCCGCGAAGGGCCGGGATGTTCTGTCCCTGGAGGCGGGAATAGCCGCGGACCCCTTTGCCTTTAACGCCCCGGATCTTTCGTTCCATTCCCGGCCTTTCCTCAAGATACAGGACGGCTGCGATCAGGCCTGCGCCTATTGCCGGGTAAGGGTTGCCCGGGGAAACAGCGTCAGCCTTGACGCGGATACGGTACTCAGGCGGCTCCGTTCCCTTGAAGAGCAGGGCTACGCGGAAGCGGTGCTCAGCGGGGTAAACATCTCCCAGTACCGGGACGGGCGGCTGGGAGGCCTGGGGGCCCTTATCGCCTTCCTGCTTGAAAATACCCGCCGCATTGCCCTGCGGCTATCCTCCCTGGAGCCCGAGGCCCTTACGGAAAGCCTGTTCGCGGCCCTGGGGGATCGGCGGCTGCGGCCCCATTTTCACCTGTCCCTTCAGTCGGGCAGCAACAGGGTGCTTAAACGGATGGGCCGCCCCTATACCGCGGAGGAAGCCGCCGCGGCCGCGGGGAAACTCCGGGCTATCAAGGACGATCCCTTCCTGGCCTGCGATATTATCGCCGGTTTTCCCGGCGAGGAGGGGGAAGACTTTGCGGAAACCGTGGAGCTCTGCAAGCGGATAGACTTCGCCTGGATACACGTCTTCCCCTATTCGTCCCGCCCGGACACTCCTGCCTTCCGGTTCAAAGATCCGGTCTCTCCGGGGGAGATACCCCGCCGGGTGGAAACCCTCCGCCGTCTGGCCAAGCGGGGCAGGGCCGCCTACATCCGCCGCTGGCTGGGCAGAACCGTGGAGGCGGTTCCGGAACGTTTCGCCTATCCCGGCCCGGAAGGCTGCCCGGAAGGCTTTGTCCCCGCGGTCTCGGAAAACTACCTGAAACTGTTGCTCCTCCTCCCCGGCGGGGAATCCGCGCATAAGGGTACGCCAAAGGCCGCGGCTTCGGGAAACCCGGTAAACGCCCTGGGATGTCGGATCTTCGCCCTGGAGGGCGGGGAAGGGGGAGGGCGCTTTGACGCCGGGGGAGAACCCTCGACAATTTAACAAGGGCGGCCGGAATTTAGTGTTTACAAGGTACTACCGCAGAAAGGTAAAGAGGAGGCCGAAAACAAAGGCCGCCACGGCGGCGGTGAGGATGTAGACCCAGAGGGGAAGGGGCCCCGCCGCTTGGCGTTCTTCCGGTTTGTTTTCGGGCCGGCTTCCGGCCTGGTATTTTTCCCCTTCTCTGCCGGAGCCTGAGGAGTAGCCGCAGGCCGGGCAGCCGGCGGTAAAATCTTCTTCGGCCCCGGTAAAGCCGCAACGGGGGCAGCGAACAGACGCGAAAAAACGCCCGCAGCGGGGGCACTTTTTTGTATTCCCGTCGACTTCGGCGCCGCAGTTATCACAGAAAAAACGGGGAGCCTTCATCTTTGAACAGTTCCCCCGCGCCGCTTAAGCGCTGCCGGCCGATTTTACGGGTTCCGTTTTGGCCTTTTCCGGCGGGTTTACGGTCTTCTCCGGGGAGGAGGGTTCCGGCGTTTTTGCGGGGGTCTTGGGGGCCTCCGCGGCGGGACTTCCTTTGGCAGGGCTTCCCTTTCCCTTGTCGGTAACATAAAAGCCGGAGCCTTTAAATATGACGCCCGTGCCGCCCTGGATGAGCCTCCGCACTTCCCTGCCGCATTCGGGGCAGACTTTTACCGGCTCATCGCTCATGCTCTGAAATACATCAAAATTGTGTCCGCAGCTTTTGCATTCGTAACTATAAGTCGGCATAAGGTATCCTTTTGAAACCGCCTCAATTTTGGGATGAATATACTGAAAACAGGTTGAAAAGTAAAGCGATGTCCTTTCCGCTCATGGGGGCGCTGCGCAGATTGAGAAAGGCCCCTTCCAGGGATGGCGGGTTGGCAAAGAGAAGGCTGAGGAGGGCCACCGTTTCGGAGGCGCCGCCGTTTTGCACATCCGGGTTTTGCGCGGCCTGGGAAAGAAAGAACCGGGCCATGGAAAAGAGGGTTACAAGGCCCTTTGCCTGACTTGCCTGGGGGGTCTTTATCCGGATACGGGATTCGTAAAGCTGTTCCCCGGGATCCGCGTCTCCCCCGGTTTCCCTGGCAGCCTGTTGCGCTTGGTGGAGGCTTGCCATGAAAGATTCGGCGGGGATCTGGAGGGGAAGGTTCATGGCGGAGAGGAAACGGTTCAGGTAGCTTTCCGGTTCTTCCAGCCAGAAGGCCAGGGCCGCGTCCCGGCGGAATTCGGTGAAACCTTCGGGGAGGGGGGTTCCCGGGGGAAGGGCGAAAGGGCTGGGGGCTTTGGCGGAGACTTTGAGTCCCGG
>JAISWN010000304.1 GCA_031271075.1 Treponema sp. | reverse complement strand
TACCGCCTGGCTAAGCGCCAGTTTTGCCGCGCCGCTCAGGGGCCCTATAACCCCCGTATTCACATAGACAGCATCGCTGTTCTGGGAAAGATGCTTCCGGATCAACGGGAGCCTTTTTGAAAAATCAGACATAGTTCTTCTCCTTTTGTTTTTTTGAACACGGATACAATCCGTTATTTGATCAAGATCTCAAATGTTGTAGGTATATTCGGGCATGATCCGTTTAAGAAACTGCCTCGTCCTATCCTCTTTCGCGTCCCTGAAAATTTCCCGGGGAGGCCCTTTCTCCACTACCTGTCCGCCATCCAGAAAGATAACCTGGTTGGCGATATCCTGGGCAAAACTCATTTCGTGGGTTACCACTATCATGGTAATACCGCGCCCGGCGACCTTTCTCATAACCGACAGTACCTCCCCCACCAGTTCAGGATCCAGGGCGCTAGTGGGTTCATCGAACAGGATCACTTCGGGCTGCAGGGCCATGGCACGGGCGATGGCCACCCGCTGCTGCTGCCCCCCGGAAAGCTCCGAGGGGTAAGCGTCCAGTTTGTCCGCAAGCCCCACCTCCTCAAGAAGCTGTTTACCCTGTTCCCGGGCCTTCTTTTCGTTTAGTTTTTGTACGATGATTGGGCCTTCCACCACATTTTCAAGAGCCGTCCGGTTACGGAAAAGATTGTAGCTTTGAAAAACCATGGCCGTCTTCCGCCTGATGGAGAGAATCTGGGACTTGGAGACGTGTTTTGCCTGCACATGGATATCCCCTACCGTGATTTCCCCCTCATCGGCCCGTTCCAGAAAGTTGATGGTCCGCAGCAGGGTAGTCTTACCGGAACCGGAAGGCCCGATGATGACGGTTACCTCCCCGTCCTCCACATCCAGATCCACCCCTTTAAGCACATGGTTTTTCCCGAATGATTTATGAATATTGCCCAGCCTGATCATACGCCCGCCACCTTTAAATGAGCGCGGACCTGATTGTTCAAAAGACGCACCGCCTGTTCTATGCCTACACAGAGGACCCAGTAAATAAGGGCAACCGCAATATACGCCTCAAGGTAACGGTAAGTGGCGGTTGCCTCTATCTTTACCTTGGTAACAATATCCGTAACCCCTATCATTGCTACCAGGGCGGTTCCCTTGGTCTGGCTGATAAAAGTATTACCCAGGATAGGTATGGCCACCGGCAGGGCCTGAGGAATTCTTACCCGCCGGTAGACGGTAAAAGTAGTCATGCCGACGGAAAGGGCCGCCTCAATCTGCCCGGGGGGAACGGATAACAGGGCCGCCCGTATGGATTCGGATACAAAGGCAATGGAAAGAAAGCTGAGAACCAGGATAGCGAACACCAGGGGATGTATCTGTCCGGTTCTCAGGGTCCAGCCGAAGAACTCCGCCAGGGAATCGAAGCTGTAGACAAAAACAAAGTAGATGATGAGCAGCATCAGGACTGTGGGCATACCCCGGATAATAACCACATAGAGGCGCACTATTTGGTGCAGTACCGGTACCCGCTGGATGCGGGCAACGGCGAGGAAACTTCCGATTACCAGTCCTATCACAAGGGGGCCTGAAACCAGAACGAAAGTAAAGGGAAGGTAGCAGGCGGCAACCCGTATTTCATGTAACAAAAAACCATAATCTATGCGATACATCTTCCGCTCCTTACCTGAACACCCTGGTTCGCTTTTCAATTCGGGAAAAAAGCCTTTCCAGGCCCATGCAGATGAAAAAATATACCACCGCCACCCCCACGTAACCTTCCAGAAGATGATGGGTTCGCGCCGCAATGGCCCGTACTCTGCCTACCATGTCAATTACCCCCACCGTAAAGGCAAGGGACGTGTTTTTCAGAATGGTAACCACGTTGTTGCCGAATTCCGGAAGTGCGATATGGTAGGCTTGGGGCAGAATAACCCTCCGGTACATCTGGATCCCGGTCATGCCGACGGAAAGGGCCGCCTCCGACTGCCCCGCGTCCACCCCCTGAATGGCCGCGGAAAGCATGACCGCCAGAAACGCGGAAGAATTGATAGCGTAGGTGGCGATGACGAAGTAAACAGGGTCTAGCCGGCTTAAATTAACCCCAAAGGGCCTGAAAACCGGGGCAAACAGGGACGGAAGGCCGTAGAAGAAGATGAGCAACTGAATGTTTACCGGTATTGCCCGCATGAAGGATATATACACCCGAATCGCCTGGTACAGCAGAGGCGGCTTAAAGAGAAGGACTACCGCGATGAGGATCGCCAGCAGAGTCCCGGCGGCCAGTGAACTTACGGTGATCAGCAGGGTAACATGGAGCTTTGCCAGGGATAAAGGCAAATACTCGAATACCCTGCCAATACTGAAGTAGCTAATTTCCCCCATACTCCGGACCCCATTTGGTGTATTCGCCTCCCAGCCATTCATGGGAAAGCCGTGACATGGTTCCGTCGGCCCGCAGGGTTTTTAGCGCCCCGTCGGTGGCGTCGCGCAGCGCAAGCTGATCGGGATCGTCCTTTCTGAAAACAAAGTAGGTGTACACATTGTAAATCGGTTCGGCGGACTTACCCAGGGTAACGTTATAGTTCTTCTCCGTAACCTCCAGGTTCCGTTTGGCGCCCAGGTAGGCGTCAATGGCGCCGGTTTCCAGTTTGCTCAGGGTTATTTCCGTGCCCCCGCTGGAATAGACCACCTTGATCTTGTTGCCGTGCTGGGCGTTGTAGGTTTCCACAAAATAGGCCGCCCCGGAACCCTGCCCCACCTGTATGATCTTTCCCTCCATGTCGGAGGCCCGGTTAAGATCCGTCCTTCCGGGCTTAAAGGCAAGGTGGCTTGCCCAGGTTGTGATCATCTCCTTGCCAAAGAGGTACGTTTCAAGGCGCTTCGGGTTGCTTTCCCACATATGGGTAATAAGATCCACCCGTCCCGATGTAAGGGCGACCCATTGATCGGCAACCGTCTCGTACACGAATTCGTACTGGGGCAGCAGTTTATCTACCTCCCGGAGGAGTTCCACCTCGTAACCGATGTAGTTATCCTTTTCATCCAGATAGGCGTAGGGGATAAAGTCATTGGCTACGGCTACCGGAACCTTGATTACTTTCCCCGCCGCCTGTTCCCCGCCTCCGGCGAAGGCTTTTGCCGGCAGGGCAAAGCCAAGAAGGACAGAGCCCGCCAGAACGAGCGCCGCGGTTCCAAGAGATCCCTTGAACAGTTTTTTCATGATCATGCTCCTTTTGCCTGCCCTTACCGGGGGTTCCGTTTTCCCGCCGGCGGGGCAGATTTGTTATTAACCTATAAAACACATATGTTTTATAGTAATTTACCCTAAAATATTGGGGGATATCCATTAGACCGGATTGTTCCCCAAACGCTCCTATAGCTTCAACAGCCCAAGCGCCTCATCCACCGTAGGCATATCGATACTGTTTTTCGCGTAGTGGGCGTACAGGACTTTTCCGT
>JAISWN010000278.1 GCA_031271075.1 Treponema sp. | reverse complement strand
CAGTTCTTCATCATCTTTATCCATTCCCGGGGAAGCCCGTCCCTGCCCCGCTGGTAGAAAAGGGGCACGATATCCCGCTCCAGAAGGTCGTACAGGGCCTTGCTCTCCACATCGTCCTGAAGCTTCTCGTCCCTGTACAGTTCCCCATGGCCGATGGCCCAGCCTACCTGGGAGTTGTAGGCTTCGTCCCACCAGCCGTCCAGGATGGAGCAGTTGAGGACGCCGTTCATGGAGGCCTTCATGCCGCTGGTGCCGCTGGCCTCCAGGGGCCTGCGGGGGGTATTGAGCCACACGTCCCCGCCGGAGGTAAGGTAGCGGGCAACGGTCATGTCGTAGTTCTCCACAAACACGATGCGGCTGGTAACGTCGTATTTTTCCGCAAAGTGGATGATGTCCCGAATCAGATCCTTCCCCGGCATGTCGTGGGGGTGGGCCTTTCCGGCGAAGATGAGCTGTACCGGCCGGTCGTTGTCCTTTACCAGCCGCAAAAGCCGCTCCGGGTCCCGAAGGAGCAGGTTGCCCCGCTTGTAGGTGGCGAAACGGCGGGCAAAGCAGAGGGTCAGGGCGTAGGGCGAAAGGGCGTCTTCGGCCTGGCCGGCGTAATGTCTGCCCGCCCCGGTCCGCTCCAGCCGCAGCCTTATCCTGTCCCGCACAAAGGCAACCAGCCGTTCCCGGCGGCGCTCGTGGGTACGCCAAAGTTCTTCATCGGATATCCGGTCCATCCGATCCCAGATGGACAGGTCGGTCGGCTCATCCTCAAAATGAGGGCCAAAGTAACGATCCAGAAGATCCACCATGCCGCTGGAAACCCAGGTGCGGGGGTGTACCCCGTTGGTCACATGGTGGATGGGGATTTCGTCCAGGGGAAGCCCCGGCCAGAGTCCCTTCCACATATCCCGGGAGACCACCCCGTGCAGTTTGGCGACCCCGTTGGCGTATGCGGCAAGCTTTAAGGCCAGCACGGTCATGCAGAAACTTTCGTTATCGTCGTTGGGCCGCTCCCGGCCCAGGGAGAGGAATTCCTTCCAGGAGATCCCCAGGATCTGGGGCCAGGACCGGAAATACTTTTCCAGGAGGGCGATGTCAAAGCGCTCGTTCCCCGCGGGAACCGGGGTGTGGGTGGTAAAAATATTGGTAGGCCAGACCGCTTCCTTTGCCTCTTCAAAGTTGAAGTGCTTTTCCTGCATGATCTCCCGGATCCGTTCCAGCCCGAGGAAGGCCGAATGGCCTTCGTTCATGTGGGTGGCCACCGGGTTGATCCCCAGGGCCCGCAGGGCGCGGATGCCCCCGATCCCCAGGAGAATTTCCTGCTGGATCCGGGTTTCCTTGTCGCCGCCGTAAAGGGCCGCGGTAACGTTCCGGATATCCGGGGCGTTTTCCTCGATATTGGTATCCAGAAGGTACAGGGAGGATCGCCCCACCTTAACTTCCCAGATCTGGGCCACCGCCTGGCGTCCGGCCATATCCACAGAAATCTTGATGGGCCTGCCGTCCTTGCCCACTTTCTGTTCTACCGGCATGTTGTACCAGTCGTTTTCGGGGTAATTTTCCTGCTGGAAGCCGTCGGCGTTGAGGACCTGCTGGAAATAACCCTGCCGGTAGAGGAGGCCGACCCCCACCAGGGGAAGCCCCATGTCGGAGGAGGTCTTTATATGATCCCCCGAAAGGATACCCAAACCCCCGGAATAGATGGCCAGGGACACATCCATGCCGTATTCCATGCTGAAATAGGCCACCACATCCTTGTGGCTGCCCCGGTACCAGGTTTCGCCCTTCTTGTAGTGCTGGAAATGTTCGTATACGTCTTTCAAGGCCGCCAGGTACGAATCGTCTTTGGCGGCCTCGTTAAACCTTTCGGGGCTGACCATTCCCAGGGTCTTGATGGGACTCTGCTGGGACTTGAGCCACGCCTCATAATCCAACCGGATAAAAAGCTGAACCGCATCGTAATTCCATGAAAGCCAGAGGTTACGGGCAATCTCTTCCAGAGGCTTCAGAGAGACGGGAAGCTTTGGTTTTACTGTATAGGTGGAAATGTTCATACTTAGATCTTATGCCTGTGGGGTGCTTTCTGTCAACGCTTTGCCGAAATGGCTGAAAACCAGGAACCGAGGGGGGATTTTCCGCTTAAAACTCAGCGGAGGCCGAAGCGCCGGGTAAGTTCTTCAAGGTGGCTGCCGATAAAGAGCGCCCCGTAACAGCTCAGGGCCGCCCCGATGGTTATTCCCACGGGCAGCAGAAAGGAATTGCCTTCAAAATTGACGGTTTTGATAAAATCCGCCCCGAAAAAGGCGGAACCCAGGGAAACCAGAAGAACAATTCCGGTTACAACCCAGCCGGAAAAGGCTACTCCCCTCTCGATTTCCCGGATAGGCGGGGCGGCGCCTTCCTCCTCCCGGATTCGGAGCATTACCGATTCCTCGAAATTCGGCGCAGGGGGAAGAAAATCGTTCCTTAAAATATCACGGGAAAGCTCGAACCGCTCGATTTCCTGGGCGCACTGGGGGCAGAAGAAGCCGTGCAACCTGAGCCGCAGCCTGAGGTTAAGGGGGAGACTTCCGTCCCCCACGTATTCGTATAACTCATTCAATAAGTCGTTACAGTTCACTCAATGCCTCCTTCGGCAATCTCCCCCAGCTTCTCCCGTAAAAGTTTCTTCGCCCTGAATACGTGGGACTTAACCGTATTCACCGGGATCCCCGTAATCGCCTCTATCTCCTGATAAGTCCGGCTGTAGAAGAAAAACAGATCCACACATAACCGGTACCGTTCGGGAAGCTCCTCTACGGCGCCAAGCACCGCCTTCCGGGAGGCCTCCCGTACCAGTTTCCGCTCCGGGGTGTCCCCGTCGCTCAAGCCCTCTTCTTCCGCAAGACTCCGGTATTCCTTCCGCCTGGTTACCCCGTTTACCGCCGTATTATAGGCGATTTTGTAGAGCCAGGTGGAAAACCGGGATCGTCCCTCAAAACGGGAAAGCCCCCGGTATACCTTGAGGAACACATCCTGGCTAAAGTCGGACGCATCCTCGGAGTTACGGAAGAAACTCAGGCCCATTCCGTACACCGCCTGTTCGTGCTTCTTTACCAGAAACCGGAACAGCTCTTTCTGCCCCGAATTAATCTGGCTGACGAACAACAGATCATCAGCGTCCTCGCGCGTCATTAAGTCTTTTCGCCACGCTTGATTCCGTAGTAGATCAACAGACCGGTTCCCATGGACAGGGGAATGATCCCACCCAAAAGACCGTAGCTGGCCCCCCGGGTAATTGCCAAAAATACCGTTAAAGCCAGCCCGACGCTGACCAAAAGAAGGCCCGTAAGCAGGCTGAAGGAAAGCAGATCGAATTTAACCGGCCCGTACTGTCCGGCCTTGATGAGCAGGGATTTGCGCCGGTGATCCCAGAGGAGGTAGAAAAATACCACCCCCGCCCCCATGACAATCGCCACAATAGGAATGATCGCCACAATTACCCTGGCCGCCTGAGACGCCGAATCCATGCCACATTACTCCTTGAAGAACAGCCTCCCCGGGCCGCGTTTTCTCCTGAATTCAAGGCTGCCGTTCCAAAACCCGGCGTCTTGGAACAGCCCCGCATACCCTGTCATGGTAACGGTTCCCGCCCCTTTCGTCCAGCTTATATTAGACAGCCTCTATTAGACCCCCCCTGAAAGGTTTTTGTTGCGCCTTTTATTCGTGCCGAAGGGGTTTAATACTCCGCCCTTTAGGGCGTTCTTAAAGGTATTAAACCCCTGAGTGCAACCACCTCGGGAGAACAACATACCTCGCCGAACCGCAGGTTCGACTTCAGGGCGAGGTTGTTGAT
>JAISWN010000260.1 GCA_031271075.1 Treponema sp. | reverse complement strand
ACTCCCCCGCGTAAGCGGGTTCTTGGGTATTAAGCGGACTTGCAAGTCCGATCCCTCAGCACGAATAAGCCCGGATTGGTTACAAAAACTCCGTGTTCCTCCAAGGCAATCGTCAAGGCAATTGCCAGTCCTCCGTGGTTTTTTCCCGCTTTTTGTCATCTGCCGCAAGAATTCAGGTAAAAAATGAATTCGGAATTCCCGCTTTTTTACCAGGGTGGGTATACAGAGCTGTAAGAATTATGGTAAAGTATTACATCCGATGACGGTTTAAGGGGGATTTATTATGAAACAAAAAGTATTGTTAGCGGGAATCTTTGGCATGACCCTGGGATTCGGTTGCGCATCTACCGGTACGCTGAACGCTCAAAACAGCCTTGTTTTGAGAACGACCCAGGCCGTTCCATACACCCTGCGAGATTCGGTTGATACGGTCGGCAACAAATATATCGGTTATGGCAGCCGGATACCCTCTGTTATGACCTATGTACAAGATGACGGTTCTGTAAGCGTATGCGGTGTTGATGAAAACCAACTTGACACCTGTGTTTATGAATATTCCAAAGACATGAAACTTATGAAAACCCTGAAGTTCCATAATGAGCTTAAAACCCTGGGGGCTTTTACCAAAGACGCGGGGGGCAATTACTATTTTTTCTATGGCGAAGCGGTTAAAAAAGATGAGCCTGACCGGGAAAACATGGCCCTGGTCAAATACGATAGATCAGGCGGCAAACAAAAAACCTATAAGCTGAAAGCGTACGCGGATAATAGTTTTCACGGGATACGGGTTCCTTTTGACGCCTCCGGATGCAGGCTTGAAATATCCGGCACTATAATCGCCGTATACTTTGGCAGAGAGATGTTTAACGGACATCAGGCGTCTTATGGGTTTGTTCTGAATACGGATACTTTTGAACGGGTGGATAAAGGAGCAACGACTAACTCCGATACCGGCGGGAACTTTACCATGCCCTATGTAAGCCATTCCTTCAATCAGTATATACTCCCCATTAAGGACGGCCTTATATTCGCGGATCATGGGGACGCATACCCCAGAAGTTTCAGCTTCGCCCAATTCCAAAACAATGGCAGGGGCAAAAGGCTTCATGCCTTTCAGTTTGAGGGGCCCATAGGCCAGAACGCGACGTTTGCGCAGTTGGGAGGCGTCGCAAAAACGCCAATGGGGTATATGTTCGCCGGTACTTATGGTAAAAAACGTGATTCATCACGGAATATGTTGCTCCTGCTTTTTGATGAGGACTTAACCGCCTGCAGCGGGCCGGTATGGATTACCAATTATACCCAGGCTGCCGGTCATGCCGCCCATCCAAAAATCGCCGCGCTTGACGCGGGGCGTTATTTGCTTATGTGGGAAGTATGCGCGTTTTCGACACAATCCGCTAACTCTATAACAGCTACTCCAACAGAGCACCGGTCAACCTATATGCTGATTGTAGATGAACAGGGAACGCCCCTGACAAGGGTTACGGAACTTCCCAATATACGGCTCAACATGGATGACGTTCTGCGTTATAACAAAACAACCGGCAATGTGTATTGGTCGGTCAATGACGGGCGGCAGTCGATTGTTACCTATACCCTCAACCCGCGGGCGGTTCGGGATTTGGCCCGGGGAGAGAGACCCCAGGCGGCGGCGGAAGCGAAACAGTGGCGTGAAGAGGAGACGGCCCGGAGGCAGGCGGAGGAAGCCAGGCTGACAGAAGAGGCCAGTACATGGGATGTATCCCGTTTGGAAACCAGGGCGGATTATTTGTCAGCCATTGAAAGAGAGCTGGTTCTGGAATTGAACAAAATCCGCAGCAATCCGCAAGCCTACGCCCGGCTTTATATTACCAATAAGGCCGGCGGCGCCTATACAAAACTGGCGGCGGCCCAAGGCCTGCCGCTTATGGCTCTTGAAAAAGGGTTATGCCTCGCCGCACGGGAGAGCGGTAATGTTTTTGAAAACGCCAACAAATATGGGAAACTGTCCGGATCCTCTTCATCGTCTACTATGTTTGGGGGATACGCTACAGGTAAAGAAATCGCTCTTGGATTTGCAGACAGGTACAGTGAATATCTCGTAAATGCCGCCAACAACCATATAGGTATTGCTGTGCTGGATGACCCGAAATGGGGGGTACGGGTAGTATTTGTCTTTACCTCCAAATATGTTTCTGATCTATAAAAGATGTCGTGAATGTCCAGCCCATGTTACGCGGAGTTCGGGTAAAAAGAATTTTTAAACCCCGCCCGGATGAACAGAATCGAGGATGCCAGGGCGGAAAAGGCGGCAAAAACCGCCAGAATCCAGGGGATTCCTCTCAGGAGGATCATGAAGTCGTACATGCCGTGGATGGCCACGGCGGATAGAAAACGCGGCAGGGCGGGAAAGGGGTTGCCCCGTAGATCCGCGGCGGAGGCGCCTACACGGGCCCCGCAGGCGCCGTGCAGGGGGGCGGCGGTAAAGGCCCGGATAAAGGCGACGCCCATATCCGCCGATCCGTAGGACGCGCTTTCTATGACGGCAAAGCCGAAACCCGCCACAAGCCCGGCAATGGCCCCCTGGAATTCCAGTCCGGGCGCGGCGCCGGGGCTGATTTCGGCGCGATCCCGGCTCCAGTGGAGGCCGCCGCCGGGTTGCGGGGAGAACCTGGCCGCCGCCCGGAAAAAAGCCAGAAAGACAAGAAGCCGGCCCGTCTCTTCCGCCAGGGCAGCTTTGCAGAAGACCGTGTACAAAATCCGGCCCCTTCCGCCGGCGCCCGGCGGAATATCCGGCAAAAGACGCTGCAAAACCAGGGCGACAAGCAGGGAAAGGGCCCCGGCAAGCAGGAAAAGGAGAAACCAGTGCAGGGGCAGGGAATACCGGGAAAGGCGGAACCACAGGCAGAGGAAAAACACCGGCAAAGCGGAGACAAAAATCAACAAACAGAAAACGTTTAAGCCATCCATGGATATAGCATAATACCTTCCAAACCGTTAGGGTAAAGCCCATGGAAACTATCCTGCTTGTGGGCCCAAAACATTCAGGTAAAACCAGCGCCGGCCGCGCCCTTGTCCTGCTCTTGACAGGAAGAAACGATGCCGCGGCGTCTTTTACCGACCTGGACGAACTGGTGGAGGCTCGCACGGGAAAAAGCCCCCGGGCCCTGTACGGGGAGGGGCCGGAGATCTTCCGTAAGGCCGAGGCGGAGGCCCTGCGGAACATCTTTGACCAGGCGGATCTTTCCGGCGTCCCGGCAGGCAGGCAGGGGACGGCGCTCCGGGTTGTCGCCGCGGGCGGGGGCCTTGCGGACAACGGTGAGGCCCTGGAACTGCTGAAAGATCCCGTATCCAAAAGATCCGGCCGGGTCTTTACGGTTTACATCGAAGTTCCCCCGGAAACCGCCTGGGAACGGATAGAGGCGGCGGCGGAAAGAGACGGGGAACTCCCGCCCTTCCTCAAAACCGAAAATCCCCGGGAAACCCACCGGCGACTCCACCAGCGGCGGGGGGCAGTCTACCGGGAAATCGCGGATCTGAGCCTCAGCGCCGGGGAAACCCCGGAAGAAACCGCCGCCCTTATAATAGCCCATGTTATGCGAGGTATGTAATGGCCACAAAAAAGATGAGCAAGCTAGAAGCCTGTGGGACTTGTAGGTTTTTTTATAAGTCCCACAAACTCCTGGTATTACTTGTACTGCCGGCCTTTTTGATTATCCGCTGCTCCGGCTCCGGGGAAAAAAAACCGGAAAAAGAGGAACTGCTTATCAGCATCCAGCGGGAAAGCGGCCTGGACGGGGACGATTTTGCGCCCCTGATCGGGGAATACGCCAAACTCCACCCGAAACTGCGTATAAGCACGGAAACACGAAGTTTTGAAGAACTGTTGAACCGGCATCCCGATGGGGCGGACAAGACGGCCGCCGGGGACATCCTTATCCTCGACGGCCGGTATCTCCGGGATTTTATCAAGGGCCAGGACCTCCTCTCCCTGGAAGATTACCTTTCATCCGATTCCTCCCCGGCGACTTGGGCCCTTCCATCCGATTCCCCCCCGGCGCCTTGGGCCCTTCCCCTGAACGCCTCGATAGATCTGCTGTTTTACAATATCGATCTGCTGAAAGAGGCTGGTTTCGACCGGCCGCCGGGAACCATGGCGGATTACCTGCGATACGCCCGGACCCTTCGGGACAGAAAGGGAAACGCCGGCGTCTATGCCGGCGCCCTGGGGCTGAGTCCGGATGACAGCCGGGGGATATACCGGGATGTCCTGTCGTGGATATGGGCATCGGGGATCTTCCTGACCCGGGACGGCGCGCTTGACTTCAACGGCAGGGCGCTGAATAGGACGCTGGACTTTCTCGCCCTTCTTGAAAAGGAAAGCCTCCTCGCCCCAGGCAGTTTTGAAAAAACCGGCGAACAGAGAATCGGCGAATTCACCCAGGGGAAGATAGCTATGCTGATCGGCTCTGTTCGGGATATCCCCAGGGTAAGGGAAAAGATGGGAGACCGCTTTGGGGTTACCCGGATCCCCGAGCCGGAGGATAATCCGGGAAAGCCGGTCTTCGGCCTGTCGGTCTGGTACGGAGCCATTTTCCGGGAAAGCGCCGGCCGGGAGGCGGCTTGGGATCTCCTCATTTTCTTTAAGGAAAAAGGCCCCATGCTCACGGAACAGCTTAAAACCGTACCGGGGCACAGCGAGACCGCTTCGGTAAGGCCGGAGGATCCCCTTTACTCCAAAATCTGGGACATGTACGAGGGGGCCGATCTGGTGCGGGAGCTTTTAGATTTTCCCGGAGAGGCGGCCCTGGAAGATGCGCTGCGCCGGGAACTGGAACTGATGTTCAGGGAAAACCGCGGCGCCGCCGAAACCGCTTTGGCGGTACAGCGGGGATGGGATCAAAGGAGCTTCCGGTGAATGTACTAGTTGAACCCCGCCGGTTTACCGGCACGGTCAGGATACCCGCGTCCAAGTCCCATACCATAAGGCGGCTGCTCATCGCCTCCCTGGGAGATGGGGTTTCGGAGATTGATTATCCCCTGGATTCCCTGGACGCCCGTTCCTGCGCGGCGGCCTGCCGGGCCCTGGGCGCGGTAATTGAGGAACATTGGGCCGGGGATCCTTCCTGCCCCAACCCGGCGGACGGGGAGGGGAAAAAACTTGTCCGCTGGATCGTGAAAGGCGGGGCCTTTCAGCGGCGGGGCGGAAACGGGAGTATCAGTATCGACGTGGGCAACTCGGGGACCACCCTCTTTCTGTTTTTGGCCGCCGCCGCCCTGGGCTCCGTGCCGGTACGCTTTGACGGGGACGGCCAGATACGGCGGCGCGGCGCGGGGCCGCTGCTGGAGGCCCTTTCGGCTTTGGGGGCCCAGGTGGAAGCCGCCCCGGGAGGCTGCGTTCCCGCCCTTGTCCGGGGCCCCTGGAAGGGCGGACGGGTAAGCATCCCCTGCCCCACCAGCCAGTACCTTTCCGCTTTGCTGCTGGCCGCCCCCCTGGCCCCCGCCGGGACGCTGACCGGGATCGACGTTCCCCTGCTCAACGAAAAACCCTACATCGGGATGACCCTTGCCTACCTCGACGCCCAGGGGATCCCCTACGAAAAAAAGGAGGATCTCTCCTGGTTCCGTGTGCCCGGCGGCGCGTCCTACCGGCCCGTGAAGGGCCCCGTGCCGGGGGACTTTTCCTCCGCCGCCTTCCCCGCGGCAGCGGCGGCGATCGGCGGCGGGCCGCTTACCCTGCTGGGCCTGGATCCGGGGGACACTCAGGGGGACAAGGCTTTCTTCGATTTCCTTGCAAAGATGGGCTGCCAGGTAAGCTGGAACCCGTCTGTTCCGGCCCTCACCGTGTCCCGGAACGGAACCCTCCGGGGCGGCGAATTCGACCTTAACAGTACCCCGGACATGCTCCCCGCCTGCGCCGCGGTCGCCGCCTTCGCCCAAGGAGACACCTCCCTGGTTAACGCGGCCCACGCCCGGATCAAGGAGACAGACCGTATCGCCGTGATGGCGGCGGAACTGGGCAAGCTGGGCGTAAAAGTTACCCAGCGCCCCGACGGCCTGGTGATCCACGGCGGGGCCGCGGGGCCGCCGCGGGGCGGCAACGTTGAGGGACACGGGGATCACCGGATCGTCATGGCCCTTGCCGCCGCGGCCCTGGGCGCGGCGGGGCCGGTGGAGATTAGGGGCGCAGAAAGCGCGGCGGTTACCTATCCGGGATTCCTGGAACTGATAGGGGCCCTTCCGAAAGGAGAATGAGGGAATTAACCCTTCGCTTACAATCGTAGGCCAAAACCGGACCTGTTAATCTTCCCCTTCGCGGCTGTCGCTGCCGGGTTCCAATACCCCGGCCTTTTCCAGGGCAAGGTTCCCCAGGGCGCGGCGGGTCCAGGGCCATTTCTGTTTTTTCGCGCCGGGGCGGATGGCTATGCTGAAATCGTAGACGTAGGTGGAAAAACGGCCCGGTTCTTTCCCCAGTTCTTTGCCGTACACGGCAAAGTTAAACTGGAAGGGGCCGGGCTCAAGGCCGATGCCAAAAGCGGGGAGCATTTCGTTGAGCCCCATGCGGATTTTCACGAAATTGAAGAAGCCCAGTTCCAAGCCAAGGCCCAAGTCGAGGCTGGCGTTCCGCTTGGTGTAGTCATCGGAGGACTGGAAAGCGTCGGTCAGATTATGCCAGTCAAACATAAAGGCCGCATAGGCGGATTGCAGCAGGGGAGGAGCCCCCTTCCATACCCGGCCCAGCTTTAGGGTATAGGCAAGGCCCAGGTTCAGGCTTGTGGGAACCCGGTAGAAGGTGTCCGGCGCGGAACCCATGGCCGAACCTACCGTGCCGCCCCCGGTGAACACATCGTCTACCGTCAGGCCAAAGGCAAGGTCCTCGTAGAACCGGTACATAAAACCCAGATCAAAGCCCAGCCCCATGATAATGGGCACCGTAAAATCTTCCATCAGGATATCCGAATTATTGACCAGTTCCAGCCCATTCATTTCCTTATAGGCCAGCCCGCGCAGGAAGGGTTTTACCACAAAACCGGCGTCAAGCTGGTGGCAGGACAGATCCAGCACCCGGAAAGACATCCCGTAATTCAGAATGAAATCCGCCGTAACGGTGGCTTCAATATCCACGCCTATAATCCGGGCATCCACGGATACCCGGTCCCAGACGCCGAAGCCCAGGCCGTTTGCCGTGTAGGCGAAGGACAGGGGCCCCCGCAGTTCAAGACCCAGGGGGATCTTGCCCTTCTGGTCGCTGGCGAGTTTGCCCAGCTCCACCCCCGGATCGTCCGAGTTAACAATATCGGCTATATTGAAGAGGGGGCCGATAAAGGCCGGGGACAACTCGAAGAAACTCCACTGGTTTGCCTTCTGCAGGGCCGCGGGGTTCACGAAAAGGGCGTATACGTCGTCGGTATAGGCCACGTGGGGGCCGCCCCGGCCGGCGTTCCGGGTGGAAGTAACGGTCAGGGGGGCCATATCCTCCCCAAAGGCGGAGGCCGAGAGGCAGACAAAAACAAACAGCAGGATGATTATCTTTTTCATGGGTTTTCCTTAATTATCACTCGCCAACCAGTTCTTTGAGCATTTTCCCCAAGTTACTATCGGGCCGATCTTTCACCTCGTTTGCGATGGCGGCGATAACCCTTTCATTACCGTTCAATCCTGTTCCGTCTATCTTCTTCTTAGTTCCCCAGTCCTCGGCGTATTTGTCAAAAGGATTGTCCCCTTCTATCTCCTGGGCCTCTACCTCTGCCATCATCATGGTTACCAGGAGCAGGGTTAAATCGGAAGTGGAGACCGAGTCGGCAAAATCGCCTTCAAACTTGGGAGGGGTCCCCGTTGTTACCGTCAGGGTCTCGACAATACCATCCGCCACGCCTTTGATGTCGTTTTTCTTCGCCTCCCCCAGAACCGACGAGGCCAAGCCTTTCAGAGAGTCCGGATTATCCGCGTTGGCCCCGGTAACGGTGTCCAGGTTGGAGAGGACAAGCCCCGTTAACCCGGCGGCCTGGTTGGCGGCCTTAACGGCGGCGGCCTGCAGCTTGGGATCGGTCGTCCCTTTCAGCTTTTCCAGGATGGCCCGCGAAGCCTTGGTATCGCCGTTGGCGTCCTTCAAAAGTTCGTACACGTTTGAACTGTTTACATTAACCTTTGAGGGATCCCGAACGAAAGCGTCCCCCCAGGTGCTGGAATAGAAATCCGAGCATGAGGCCAAGAGCAGGCCCGCGCCAAGGACAAGCAAAAGGGTTCCGAAAAACAGGTTCCGGCTCCGGCGGAAACCATCTTTTCCAGGGCAATTCTTCATAAAGTTCCCTCCTTAAAATTGGGAAACAGGGGTAAAACCCAGGGGTAAAACCTAGGGGTAAAACCCCGGCTTACTATATAAAATAGTCCATCAGTTACCCTTTTTCAATACAATTCGGTGTAACTATTCGGTCTAACATTCAATTCCCCCGGTCACCATATAGACATAATCTGTAAACCCCCGCTATAATACTTCAATACACCCATCTGTAACCAGAATCTTCACGGGATGGGCTTTTATATGAGGAGGGCAGTTGTCGGATAAGGATTTACGGATTAATGAGCAGATCCGGGTGCGGGAAGTACGCTTAATCCGGGAAGAAGGTGAACGGCAGGGTGTCATCAGCACTCCGGAAGCCCTCGAAATAGCCAGAAGCATGGGTCTTGATCTGGTGGAGGTGGCTCCCCAGGCGGTTCCGCCGGTGGTCAAGATCATGGATTACGGCAAGTACAAATTTGAAAATGAAAAAAAGGTCCGGGATTCCAAAAAAAAGCAGAAGCTTTTAAAGCTTAAGGAAATCCGGATGCAGCCGAAGATTGACGACCATGATTTGGATTTCAAGTCCAAGCATGTGCGGGAATTCCTCGGAGAGGGTAACAAGGTCAAGGTAACCGTCCGTTTCCGCGGCCGGGAACTTGCCCACACTGAATTGGGCTTGGTCGTCCTTAAGGATGTGCTGGCCCGGGTGGAAGGGGATTATGTAATGGATAAACCGCCGGTCATGGAAGGGCGGTTCATGTCCATGGTCTTGAGCCCCAAGCCCAAAAAATAGACAGGCCCCGCTTAAGGGGCGGAACATGGAGTGGCAAAATGCCTAAGATGAAGACCAAGAAGAGCGCCGCGAAGCGTTATTCCTTTACCGGAACGGGTAAAGTTAAGTACAAGAAACAGAACCTCCGTCATATTCTTACCAAGAAGTCCGCCAAGCGGAAGCGGAATCTTCGCCGGGGGGGTATTCTGTCAAGGGATAACGTTTCGGTTATTAAAAAACAACTGTTACCTTACGGATAAGAGGGGGATAAAATGCCAAGAGCGGTAGATGGGCTTAAACGGAAGAACCATCGTAAAAAGATACTGAAACAGGCCAAAGGTTACTGGGGCCGCAGACACTCAAACTATAAAACCGCCAAAGACGCGGTTACCAAGGCGCTTTTCTACGCGTACCGGGATCGGCGGGACCGGAAGGGGAACTTCCGCCGGCTGTGGATCATCCGGATCAACGCCGCCTGCCGGGCGGAGGGGATCTCCTATTCCCGGCTGGTGAACGGGCTCAGCAAGGCGGGGGTTAAGATAGACCGGAAGGCCCTGGCCTACCTTGCGGTGGAAGACGCGGCCGCTTTTAAGGCGGTAGTGGCCCAGGCGAAGACAGCTTTGGGGGCTTAGGATGAACACCCTTGAGCAAGTCAAACTGCTGGAATCGAAGGTTATCCGGGCCATTGAGTATGTCGAACGGGTTTCCCGGGAAAAAGCCCAGTTGCAGGGGGAAATTGATTCCTGCCGGAAGCGGATTGACGAGCTGGAGGCTGTGATCCGGCAGTTCAAAGAGGATCAGAGCCGGATTGAGGAGGGTGTTCTCTCCGCCCTGGACAGGCTTAACCAGTTCGAAGACGCCATAGAACGGAGCCTTTCCCCGGAAGGGAAAAAGCCCAAAAAGATGGTTCGGGAGCCGGTTCCCGCTGAGCCTGAGCCGTCCGCCGGGCCCAGCCCTGCCCTGGAGGCGGAACAGGAACAGGAAACCGAACCGGAAAATTTGGAATTGCTAAACGAAGGAACCCTTCCCCCTTCCGAAGAGGATGAGGACAAAGAAGGGCCTGAAAACGGGGAACTGGATATCTTTTAGGCAATTTCATGCCGAATGATATTTACCTGGATATTCTTGGCCCTCCCTTTTCCATCACGGTGGATGAAGATTCAGCTTACCTGGATCGGCTTCTGGCAAATTACCGGAACGCGGTTGATGATGTCCGTAAATCCACGGGGCTCAAGGATAAAGACGCCCTTAAAATCGCCGTTCTCACCGGTTTTAGCCTCTGCGATGAACTGGAAAAACTCAAAATAGTTATGGAAAAGGGTGACGAGGAGGAACAGAAAACCCTCCAGCGTACCCTTGGCCTTTTCAGCCGCCTTGACGAGGCCATGGAGAAGCTGAAACTGCCCGACATGAGCGGGAAAGAGGAAATTCCGGCCAAAACAGGCGCCCCGGTTCCGCAGTCCGCCGCCGTCCCATCCCTGCCGCTTTACAAACTGCAAAATACGGTAAAGCACTACGAATGGGGTTCCCCGATGCATATCCCCGCCCTCCTGGGAGCGGATAACTCGCAGGGTACGCCCTGGGCGGAACTGTGGATGGGCGTTCATCCTGCCGGCCCGTCCCGAATCGCGGGGGGCAAGGCCTTTACGAATAAGCCCTCCACGCCATCCCAGGCCGGGGAGCTTGGCCTGGGGGATCTTATCGCCGCCGATCCGGAGCGCTGCCTGGGAAGATCCGCCGCGAAAAACTTCGGCGGCCTCCCCTTCCTCTTCAAACTCCTGGCCGCGGCAAAACCGCTTTCCATCCAGGCCCACCCCAACCGGGAACAGGCCCGGGAAGGCTGGCGGCGGGAAAATGAGCGGGGCATCCCCCCGGAGGCTCCCAACCGGAATTACAGGGACGAACGCCACAAGCCGGAGATACTCTGCGCCTTAAATCCCTTTACCGCCATGTGCGGCTTCCGGCCCCCCGGGGAAATAGGCTTCCTCCTGGCAAAGTGCTTTGAGGGGGGTTCCCCTTCTTTACGGGAGGGTATCAAGCCGCTGGAAAAGGCCCTGGCCGGAGAGAATCCCCTGAAAGCCTTCCTGGAGGCGCTGTTCCGCCTCTCGCCGGAAACTCTGGGGGAGCTTACCGCTTATGCCCGGGAAACGATCCTGCCCGACGGGGAGTGGGATCTGGTCGGCCGTTTTGCGGCCCTTTACCCCGGAGACCCGGGGATCATCGCCCCCCTCTACCTCAACATCTTGCAGCTTATGCCGGGAGAAGCGGTATACCTTCCCGCCGGGGTTCTGCACGCCTATGTCCACGGCTTTGCCGTAGAGTTAATGGCCAATTCGGATAATGTCCTGCGGGGCGGGCTTAGCTCCAAGCATCTGGACCCGGGGGAACTTCTGTCGGTTCTCGATTTCAAGCCCTGCCGGCCCATGATCCTTAATCCCCGGCCGGCGGGTAACGGACTTTCCCGCTACGAAACCCCCTGCAGGGAATTCTCCCTCCAGGTCATGAGAAGCCGAGGAGGAACGGCGCTTTTCCCCGAAAAGGGGCCTTCCATCGTTATTGTTACCGAGGGGAGGCTCCGGGTCAACGGAGGGGAGGAGAAAAAGCCGGGCGGCGGAAACTGGACTCTGGCCCGGGGAGAATCCGCCTTTATTCCGGCCCGGGAAGGTCAGGACGAAGCCGGTCCCCTGGCCTTTTCCGGGGCCTATACCCTCTACATTGCATCCCTTCCCCCGGAACTTTCCTGAACCGGAGACGGGATGGTGAAGATCCTGGTAGACGCCGATTCCTGCCCTCGCCCCGCCCGGGAACTGGTGCTCCGTACCGCGAAGCGCAGGAAAATCAAAGCTGTTTTTGCGGCAAACCGGCTTATACCGGGGATTGCCGGGGATTACGCCGCCATGGAACTCTGCCCGGCCGGGGAAGGCGCGGCGGATGACCGCATCGCGGCCCTTGCGGAGCCCGGGGATCTGGCGCTTACCAGGGACATTCCCCTGGCAAACCGGCTGGTGGAGGCGGATGTCTGCGTCATTGACGACCGGGGACGGGTATACACCAGGGAGAATATCCGGGAACGGCTTTCCCTGCGGAATTTTATGGTGGGCCTGGCGGAAAACGGCCTGGGAATGGAGGGGGGCGCGAACTACGGGAAAAGAGAGCTTAAAGCCATGGCGGACAGCCTGGACAGACTCCTTGCCCGGCTGCACCGGAATTAGAGTATGGACGGACTCTCATTAAACCGACTCGGGGTAAAAGTTCTGTACCTGTTTGATATGGGGCAGGATCTCGAAAAAGACATCCACCAGTTCAGGATCGAATTTGATTCCCGAAAGGTTACGAATTTCCTGCAGTACCTGTTCCTCGCTCCAGGGTTCCTTGTAAATCCGCCTGGAACAGAGGGCGTCGAACACATCCGCGATGGCCACGATCCTTCCGGCAAAAGGTATCTCCTCGCCCTTGCGTCCCAGGGGCCTGCCTTCGGAATCCGTGCTGACAGGCTTTCCGGTTACCGGATCAACCCAGCCGGGATAACCCGAGCCGTCCCAGTTTTCATGGTGGGTTAAGGCAATGTCCCAGGAAATATTATCCAGATCCGATTGGGGGTCGTAAAAAAGCCCGGCGCCGTATATGGTGTGGTGCTGCATAATGGCAAATTCTTCCGGGGTAAACCGGGCCGGTTTCTTCAGGATCATGTCGGAAATCGCCACCTTTCCCACATCGTGAAGCATGGCGCCGATTTTAAGGATGTCCCGGAATTTTTCCTGTTCCACCCGGGTTACCGCGTGATTGTAAGCCCAACGGTCGTATATCTCCACCGCGTAACCTGCCACGCGGTTTACATGGGTTCCCGTCTCCTTGGGATCCCGCAATTCAGACATACGGATCATCCGCAGGATCATAGCCCGGGTAACAAAGGCCCGCTGGAGTACCTGGGTGGCGCTGGCGGCAAAGTGGGTAACCAGGAATTCGTCCTCCGCCGAAAAGGGGACAATCTTCCCCTCTTTGTCCGTGGAATTGATCACCTGGATAACCCCCAGCAGTCTGCCGTCCACGGTTACCAGGGGAATCGCCAGCACCGAAATAGTTTTATATCCGGAAATTTTGTCGTACTCAGGGCTGAAAGAATAAGGCGCGTCCCTGGGGATATTATAGGCGTTGGGGATATTCACCAGCGTCTTGGTCTTGGCGCAGTAACCGGAAATAGTGCTGTCGTTAATAGGCACCGAAAACACCGAGTAGATCAGTTTCTGTCCCGGCAGCAGTTCCTTTTGAATGGCATCGTTCTGGGAATAACGGATAAGGAGTTTTTCGGCGTTTTCCTCTTTGCCCCGGCTTGTTTCTTTGATGTATATTGAACCCGCGCCGGCGCGGACAACCTTCCTGCACTCCAGAAGGATGCGTTCAAGAAGAATATCCACATCCTGTATCTGATTTAATTCGGAATCAAGCCTGAGAATTGATCTGAAATCGGCAAAAGCCTCCGTCATGATCCTTATTCCTTACGCCCTGTACATTTTATTATGTGATACCCAAACTGAGTCTGAACCACGTCTCCCACGGAACCGGGGGAAAGGCGTTTTACCGCCGACTCAAAGGCGGGAACCATCTTGCCCGGCCCGAACCAGCCCAGATCGCCGCCTGAAGATTTGGACGGACAAGTGGAAAATTCCCTGGCCAGAGACTCGAACTGGGCGCCCTGCTTAACCCGCCTGAGCAACTCCTCCGCGAGGCTCCGATCTTTAACCAAAATATGACTTGCGCGCCATTCCATAAACTTCTCCAATACAATGGGCGTATTTTATTATAAAAAAAACGGTAAAAACAAGGGGACGCTTCGATATGGGAGACTTCGATAGGGGAGACCTCGATATGGCTTTTTAGTGCCCCGCCTTCCACTGGGCGATAAAATGTTCGTAGGCGGCGATGGTGGCGGCCATGATGATGTCCTGCACATCCCCCCGGCCGTACCAGTCCGCCCCGTCCATGATGTAGAGATGCTGCAAGACCCCTTCAAGATCGGTAACGGTACAGCTTGTGTCGGCTTCCCTGCGGCGCCGGAGACCCCGGATCTCCTGGTCAAAGACCTCCTGGTATTTTATATCCCGCCACTCAACTGACACGCTCAAAACCGCTCCTCCTCCCGGTAAAGGATGTGCCGGTCGATCTGTTTTACGCCTACCGGAATTAAAAGCCCGCCCCGGCTAACATAGGCGGTTTCCCGGCGGCTTAACCAGTTGCCCCGCCTATCCAGAGCATACTCATACCGGTACTCCACAGGCGATTCATCCGGGATGCCGGCGGAGGATCGGGAGGGGGAGGGGGAGAGACCCCGCAGGCTTACCAAGAGAAAACGCTCGTCCCACTGCAAGGCGAAGCGTCCCGGCGGCGCGGGTTCCGCGTCCGGTCCCGCCGGAGCGAATTCCCATTCCAGAACCTGTCCCCTCGCGCCGTAAACCGCGGAAAAGTTCCCCCAAGGGCCGCGGATCGCGGAAACATGGCCCTGGTTATCGAAGTAATACCGCTTGGCATTGTCGGAATTCAGAACGGAGAGTATCCGCCGCCGCCCTTCCCGTTCCTCAAAGAGGGACACGAAATACCCGGCCAGATTACCCTCCCCGTCATACCAGGATTCGGAAAGGTACTTGCCGCCCTCCTCAAACAGGACAAAGTAAACCGCCTCCCCCCGGCTAACCCGCACCGCTTCCCCGGGAAATTGCGGCGCGGGGCTTTCAAAGGGGCTATAGGGCAGGGGAAACTCGGCGATCCAGGGCGTCTGTTCAACCCCGCCCTCCCCTTCCCCGGTTCCGCCGAAAACCAGGCCGGCAAGGCCGCCGGAAGGGGCATAATCCGCGCGGATCTGGAAAAGATCTCCCCCCAGGGAAAGGGGAAATTCCACCAGACGGCCCCGGCTGTCCCGGCTCAGGCGGTATTCAAAAGGGCCAGGGCTAGCGGCTTCCGGCCCCTGCCCGTTAAGCCTGGCTGAAGTTCCGGAAAGCCGGATAAGCGCCGCCTCCCCCTTTACGCTGAAGGCGTCGGGGGGAATATCCGCCGGCCAGTCGGGCTGCCAGGCGGATCCGGAACCGGCGGCAGAATCCGCGCCGGGGGCGAAAATTCCCCCGAAACAGGCGGTTTCAAGGGCCGGCCCCAGGGGAAAGGGAACCTGGGCGGGCAAGGGCAGAGAAGCAAGGAAAAGTAAAAAAACGAAAACTGCCGAACCTTGCATACCCCGGGGCTTCATAGAACAAGTATAGCGGCAAGGCCGAAGGGGGGACAAGGCAAGTACCGGGCCGGGCATATAAATACAAGAGCGGATTGGTGATAAAACCTCCGTGTATCGCCGTGGTTTTTCTTTTTTTAGCATACCAGGCGTATCTTCCTCATAAAAAGCTGTTGTAATTCAGTCGCCTGCGGGGGATAGCGTCGGCAACTTCGTTGCCGCAATCGGCGGAATGAAGGAGCTTTAGCTCCTCAATGAGCCGATTGAGAGCGGAAGGGGGCGGTAGCCCCCTTCGTTAAAGCACTGGAGAACAAAAAAAGCTCTGAAATCGCGCTACGACTGAATAGTTACGAGAAATTGCATACAGGAGGAAACGAAATGGAGAAGGGTTCTAAATGGGGAACTGAATGGACCAGGGAAACCGATCCCCTGACCGGCGTCGAGGTAACCCGCCTCAGTCATTACAAAGGGCACGGTCATCACCTGTACTTTACCAACCCCGGCTGGTACGGGGGAGGAAAGAAGGTTCTTATGGGGGGCGACCGGGAGAATTGCACGAATCTCTTCGGGGTGGATCTGGAAAGCGGCGAAATTACCCAGCTTACCGGGCATGACAGCCGGGAAGGAACCGACTTTGATCACGCCTGCGTTAACCGGGTTACCAACGAGGTTTCCTACTGGTACGACCGGAAGCTCTGGGCTCTGGATCTTGGAACCCTGGAAACCCGGCTTCTGTATACCATTCCGGAAAAACAGAACATCGGAATGGTCAACGCCACGGCGGACGGAAAATACATAATCTTTTGCATGAGCGAGGATCTTTCGGAGAAGATACCCAATATCGACATGATGCACGGCTATGTGGGCTTCCGGGAGACCTGGGAACTCCACCCCTTCTGCCAGATTGTCCGGGTTCCGGTGGACGGCAGCGGCAAGGCCGATGTAATCCACAGCGGGAAGGTATGGATGGGGCACCTGAACACATCCTCAACCCACCCCGCCCACCTTACCTTTTGCCACGAAGGCCCCTGGGAACTGGTGGATCACCGGATCTGGGCCATGGATACCGGTTCCGGCAAGGTATGGCCCCTGCGGGAACGCCGGGGCGAGGGGGAACGGGTAGGCCATGAATACTGGTACGCCGACGGTGAACGGGTGGGGTATCACGGTTTCTACCAGGGCAAGAATTTTCTGGGCAGTGTGAAATTCGACGGTTCCGACATCGTGGAAGGGGAGTTCCCCCAGCATACAACCCATGTCCATTCCAACGATCACCGCCTGGCGGTAGGCGACGGCTCGGTAGGGGGCAATATCCAGCTTTGGCGCTGGAACGGGAAGGGCTACGATCCTCCCCGGATTCTCTGCGAACACCGCTGCTCCATGCACATCCAGGTGAACCACGTGCATCCCCGCCTGTCCCCCGACGGAACCTACGTACTTTTTACCAGCGACAAAACCGGCTACGGTTCGCCCTACATCGCCCGTCTGCCCCAAGACCTTGGCTCCCTTCCCTTCGCCGGGGAGGACCGGAACATCAGAACCGTAAAGACCAA
>JAISWN010000166.1 GCA_031271075.1 Treponema sp. | reverse complement strand
CACTACTTTGACCACGAAAGCCTCATCATCCACCTGCCGGAATCTTCAAATTCCACCGCGGAAACCATGCTGGCCCTGATCCGGCCGGATCAGAAGTTTACCCGCCTGGAGGCGGAGATCCTGGATCTGGCGCTGGTTCTCCACGCGGAACACGGCGGGGGGAACAACTCCACTTTCGCGGTTCACCTGGTTTCCTCCGCCGATACCGACACCTTCTCCGCCATTTCCGCGGGGGTTCAGTCCCTCAAGGGCTCCAAGCACGGGGGGGCCAATATCAAGGTGATGGGCATGATGGAGGAGATCAAGCGGCAGGTAAAGCTTTGGGAGAGCGAGGAAGAGGTGGGGGCCTACCTGGCGGCCCTGCTGCGGGGCGAAGCCTACGACGGTTCGGGGCTTATTTACGGCCTGGGCCACGCGGTGTACACCAAAAGCGATCCCCGGGCGATCCTGCTGCAGGACAAGGCGGCCCTTCTGGCGGAGGAAAAGGGCCTTGCCAAAGAGTTCAACCTGTACCGGCTTATCGGGCGGATTGCCCCGGATGTTTTCCGCAAGGTAAAGGGTTCGGACAAGATCCTCTGTACCAATGTGGATTTTTACTCGGGCTTTGTTTACAAGATGCTGGGGATACCCGCGGAACTCTTTACCCCCCTTTTCGCGGTCAGCAGGGTTTCCGGCTGGTGCGCCCACCGGCTTGAGGAGATAGTCGCCGGGGGCCGGATCATCCGTCCGGCCTACAAATGCGTCCAGCCCCGGCTTTCCTACCTGCCCATGGACAGGCGGGGCGTCTGAGGACAAATTCCGGGGAGGTTCCCGTAGAGTTCCCCCCAGTTGCCCCGGCGATCCAGCCTGTCCGCTTCCTCCCCGTTTTCCGCGTTTTCCCTTTCGTCCAGGGCTGTCCTGAGCATGGCGATGAAGTCCCTCCGGCGGACGATCCTTCCCCCCAGGCTTTCCAGGTGGTCCGTGTGAACCTGGCAGTCGATGAAGGCCGCCCCGTCGCTAAAGAGGAGGCTGGCCAGGGTAAGGAAGGCCGCCTTGGAGGCGTTGCTTTTTTTGGCGAACATGGACTCCCCGATGAAGACGCTGCCCAGCCTGACCCCGTAACAGCCCCCGGCAAGTTCCCCATGGGCGTAGCTTTCCGCCGAATGGGCCCAGCCCAGGCGGTGGAGTTCCGTATAGGCTTCGATGATGTCATCGCTTATCCAGGTACCCCCCTGGCCCGGCCGGTCCACATCGGCGCAGCCCCGGATTACCGCGGGAAAGTCCCGGTCCAGGCATACGGTAAAGATCCCCCGCTTCAACACCTTCCGCATGGATTCGGAAACGTGGAGGGTTTCCGGGAAAATAACAAAGCGGGGGTCCGGGGACTGCCAGAGGATCGGATCTTCCGGGTTATACCAGGGAAATATCCCCTGTTCGTAGGCGGAAAGGAGCATACCCGGGGAGAGATTCCCCCCTACCGCGATAATATCGTCCCGCCCAGCCGCCGGATCGGGGAAAGAGTAACGCCGGGTTTCGTCAAGATAGGGAAAAAGCGGATCCGGGCCGGGGCGGAACCGGCCGCGCACTTAGGGTCTCCCTTTTGGAGAAGGATCTTCCTCCCCTATACCCCCGGCGGAATACCTAGCGGGTTTTTCAAGGGCCAGAAGATCTTCCGCATCCAGAAGGCTGAAAGTTTCCGGACTGTACCCGGAGTTCAAAGCCTCATTCAACGCATCAGGGCGGCAAGCCCCGTCATCGCGCCCGCCGCCGTTTTGGCCTTCCGGAAGGTCCAGCCGGTAAGCGCCGTCCCGGTAATCAACCCGCGCCGCGCCTCCTGAACTGAGGGAACCAAAGAGTACCTCGTCCACAAAGAAACTTTTTATCTTGTCCTCGATGAGTCTTCCCGTGTTGCGGGCGCCGAATTCCCTGCTGTAGCCTTCTTCCGCCAGGCGGTCGATACAGGCGGCGGTAACTTCCAGGCGGACATTCTTTTCCGCCAACTGGTTTTTGAAGGCCGCCAGTTCCTTGTTGACGATCCCGGTCATGATTTGCCGGGAAAGGTGGCCGAAACGGACCACCGAATCCAGCCGGTTGCGGAATTCGGGGGTAAAGATCTTCTCCACCGCCCCGTCTACCGCCGATTCATCCACGATCCGCTCCCCGAAACCGATAAGCCCCTTCCCGATGTCCCGGGCCCCCGCGTTGCTGGTCATGATGAGGATCACGTTCCGGAAATCCGCCTTGCGGCCGTTGTTGTCCGTCAGGGTGGCGTAGTCCATGATCTGGAGGAGGATGTTGTAGACATCCGGGTGGGCCTTTTCAATTTCGTCCAGCAGCACCACCGCGTGGGGCTGCTTCCGGATCGCGTCGGTAAGGAGCCCCCCTTCCTCGTAGCCCACGTAGCCCGGAGGCGCCCCCACCAGGCGGGAAACGGTATGCTTCTCCTGGTATTCGCTCATGTCGAAGCGGTGCAGCGATATTCCCAGGATCTCCGCCAGGCTCCGGGCAAGTTCGGTTTTTCCCACCCCGGTGGGCCCCACAAAGAGGAAATTCGCCACCGGCTTCCCCTCGGCCCGGAAACCCACCCGGCTCCGCTTTACCGCTTTGACCACCGCCGCTACCGCGTCGTCCTGGCCGAATATGCGGGCCTTGAGCTTTACTTCCAGTTCCCGAAGCTTGTCTTTTTCGGTCTCCCCCACGGCCCTTTCGGGGATTCGGGCGATCCGGGAAACCACGGTTTCGATTAAAGGGAGATCCACGTCAACAATATCCACCGTTCCTTCCTGAACGGTACTGCTTTCCGGGTTTTCCAGCCTTACGTTTTTCTTGTACGCCTCGATTCTGGCGTATGCCCCGGCCTCGTCGATCACGTCGATAGCCTTGTCGGGAAGACGGCGCTCGGTGATGAACTGGGCGGAGAGCCTCACGGCGCCTTCCACCGCGTCGTCGCTGTAGCGGACTTTGTGGTAGTCTTCGTATTTGACTTTAAGCCCCTGGAGTATCTTTACCGCGTCGGATTCGCTGGGTTCAACAATGTCGATTTTCTGGAAACGCCGGGAAAGGGCCCGGTCTTTGTCGAAAAATTTACCGTATTCCTCGTGAGTGGTGGATCCGATACAGCGGATCTTTCCGGAACTCAGGGCGGGCTTTAAAAGGTTCGAGGCGTCCAGGGCCCCGCCGGAAACGGCGCCGGCCCCTACCAGGGTGTGAATCTCGTCGATAAAGAGGATGGCCCTTTCCTTTTTGAGCATCTCCTCCACCACCCGTTTAACCCGTTCCTCGAAATCCCCCCGGTATTTGGTTCCCGCCACCAGGGCCCCCATGTCCAGGGAATAAATCAAAAAATTTTT